>CAZYWA010000046.1:0-24716 GCA_964650975.1 uncultured bacterium | reverse complement strand
GTCTCCGCGTTTCCTCAGTGGTACGGTGGCCACTCGTACGGCGCGCGCATGACGACCGATTTGGTGCCGTGGTGGTTCCTGATCGCCACGCTGGTGCTGGCGGCGTGGAGAGTTGACGCGCGAGGAGCGCCGGCGGGCGGCCGGCGCCGGCTCGAGATCGCCGCCGGAGTCGCGCTCGCGTCCGTCGCGATCGTGCTGAACGGGATCGGCATGGTCGACGAAGCGTCGTGGCGCTGGAACGCGGCGGGCGCGGGCATCGACGCGCGTACCGACCGGCTCTGGAGCTGGCGCGACGCGCAGTTCCTGGCGCACTGGAACGAGCGCGAGGCGTCGCCGTGAAACGTGCTCTGGCGGCGCTGATGGTCGCGACGGTGGCGGCATCGATCTCGCCGCGCCACGCCGCCCGGGCCGCCGAAGCGGGTGCCGTCGCGAAGTCGATCGCCGATCTCGAGCAGGGCGGCATGGAGCGAAGCCGCGCGGCCGCGAAGGAGCTGGCGCGGGCCGGCGATCCGGCCGTCGATCCGCTGGTGCAGCTCATGGGACGAGGAACGCCGCTCGACCGGCGCTGGGCCTGCGTGGCGCTCGGCGCCATGGATCGATCGGTGGTGCGCGCGGTGCCGCCGCTCGCCGTTGCGTCGAGCGACCCGGACGGGGAGGTGCGGCTCGCGGCCGTCGAAGGGCTCGGGTCCTGGACGTCGAGCGAGGCGGCGGCGCGTGAAGCGCTGGCACGCCGCCTCGACGACGCCGATCGCGCGATTCGTCTGCGCGCCGCGGTCGAGCTCAGCGCCACTCCGCCGGCGGCCGGAGCAGTCGATTCTGCTGCCGCGGTGACGAACGTGCTGATCGAGGCGCTCGAAAGCCCGGTGCTCGCGATGCGCCTCAGCGCGCTGGAAGGGCTCGGTCGAGCGGGCGCGCAAGCGGGCGATCGCGGGCTCGTTGCGCTGCGGAAGGCGCTCGGCGATCCGTACGCGGCCGTTCGATCGGCGGCCCCGCAGGCGCTCCTCCACGTGGCCTCCGGGTCGGGCGACGTCGCGGCCGATCTCTGTGCGCACCTCGCCGATCCGGACGCGTGGGTGGCCACGAGCGCGATGCGGGCACTCGCCGAGGTGAGCGCTCCGGTCGCCCCGTGTGTCGGGCCGTTGCTCCACGATGCGCAGGGGGAGGTGCGTCGCCGCGCAGCGTGGCTCCTCTCGGCGCGCGGCGCGCGCGAGCCGGAGGCTCTCGCCGCACTGGCGGCGGTCGCGTCATCGACGGCGGTCCCGGAGACGGCGGCCGTCGATCCGGTGGTCCAGCGCTATGCAGCGAGCGCCTCGTGGATGCAATCCAGCTCCGCGGCCGCGCGGGCACCGAGCAGGAACGAGCCGTGAATGAGCCGCGTCCGGCGCGCAGAACGAGCGGGCGCGCGCGCTGGATCGCGGCGGTCACGCTCGCGCTCCTCGGCGCCGAGCTGACCGCTCGCCTCGCCGAGCGGCCGCGACTCGTGACCGTCATTCGCCTCGCCGCGTCCGACGGCCGCATGACGCTCCATCGTCCCGTTCCCGACGAGCTGGGCTTCGAGCTCGCTCCGGGTGCCAGCGTCGGCGACGTGACCCACGATTCGCTCGGGTTTCGCGACGTCGAGCGGCCGCTGGTGAAGCCGCCGGGCACGTTCCGGATCCTGGCGCTCGGCGACTCGATCACCTACGGCACGGGTCTGCCGCTCGAACGCACCTATCCGAAGCTGCTGGAGCAGATGCTCGATTCGCCGAAGGCGCGCGTCGAGGTCTGGAACGGCGGCGTGAGCGGCTACAACGCGCGCCAGGAAGCGCTGTGGCTCGAACGGCACGGGCTCGCGATCGCGCCCGATCTGGTGCTGGTCGAGGCGTGCGCCAACGATCTCGGGCCGCGCCAGGTCGAGACACGCTCGACCGGAGGTCTGGAGATCCGCGAGTACGCGCCGCCGCTGGTGCCGCTGGCGCTGGGCAGCGGCCCCGTGGCGCGCGCGACGGCCCGTGCCTCGGCCCTGGTGCGCGTGGCGGATCGCGTGGCCGCCGTGGCGCGCTCGGCCGACGCGCCGCCCCCGCTGCTCGACCTGCAGGCGGAGAAGAACGCCGCCGCCTATCGCTCGATCCGTGATGATGCGACGGCGGCAGGTGCGAAGGTGGCGATCCTCGTCTTCCCGATGCTCGGCCCGGCCGATGCCGGTCTCGAAGCGGTGCGACGCCGGATCGGCGAGATCGCGCACGAGCTCAGGATTCCGGCGCTCGATCTCGCCGATGCGTTTCGCGCGCTTCCCGCCGCGGAGCTGCGCGTGGTTCCGGACGATCCGTGGCACCCGAATGCCACCGGTGATGCGATCGCGGCGCAAGCCGCCGCCGGCTTCCTGCACGACGCGGGCCTGCTTCCCGCTGGCATCCGTCTCGAGCTGGCCGCCGGGGGCGCGGCGGCACCGGTGCGGATCGCCCCTCCCGCGCTCGAGGTCGTGCGCGTGACCTCGGCTCCGAGGATCGACGGGCATCTCGACGATCTCGCGTGGCGATCGGTTCCACCCGTCGCGTCGTTCGTCCCGCTCCCCGACGAGCCCGTGGTGCCGTCCCGTCCGACCGTCGCGTGGCTCGCTCACGACGGCCAGCGGCTCTACATCGCCTTCCGCTGCGGCGAGCCTCGGCCCGACCGGTTGCGTCGCACGGTGCTCGAACGCGACGGCGATCGCATCTGGGAGGACGACGACGTGGAGCTCTTCGTCGCTCCGGACGAATCGCCGGATGCGCCCTATTTTCAGGTGATCTTGAACGCGGCCGGCGCGCTCTACGATCGCGAGCACCGCGGCCGCGAGGCGGCGTGGAACGCGGCGGGGATCGAGGCCGCCATCGACATCGGCGCCGACGCCTGGACAGCCGAGATCGCGCTGCCGTTCGCCGCCCTGGGCGTGGCGCCGCCGGCAGACGGCACCCACTGGCGGGTGAACCTCGCTCGCCACGTGAGCGCCGGCGAGCCGCACGGCCAGTGGCTCACCTGGACACCGCTCTCGGGGGACTCACTTCTGCAACCGGAGTCGTTCGGAACACTGATGTTCGCCGGTGCTCGCCGAGACCCGTGACTTCGAGGTGTGATTCTCGCGGCTGCGAGGGACCGCAGCACTCCGGCAGGTATTCGAGCTCGATCCGAGGTTGGAAGGGACGCGGTCCCTCGCGTCCGCAGCTGTCGGGTCGCGACGCCGCTTGGCGTGAGGGCACGATTTGCGGCGTGCGGATCCGCAGAGCACGCTGCCCCGTCGGAGACCAGTGACGGATCGCGAGCGCACGCTCGCGCGGGAGGGAAGGGGTATGCGCTACGAGCTTTACTACTGGCCGTCGATTCAGGGGCGTGGCGAGTTTGTGCGGCTGGCGCTCGAGGAGGTGGGCGTGCCGTACCTCGACGTCGCGCGCGGTGGGAAGAGTGATGGCGGCATGCCGGCGATGTTCGCGCTCCTCGACGGCCGGAAGGTGGCGCGTCCGTCGTTCGCGCCGCCTTTCTTGCGCGCTGGCCGGCTCCTGATCGGACAGACCGCGAACATCCTGCTGTTTCTCGGTGACCGTCACGGGCTCGCTCCTTGCGACGAAGGCGGTCGCTTGTGGGTCAATCAGTTGCAGCTCACGATCGCCGACTGGGTAGTCGAGGCGCACGACACGCACCACCCAATCTCGAGCGGGCTCTACTACGAGAATCAGCGCGCCGAGGCGAAACGCCGGACCGAAGCATTCCGGAAGGAGCGGCTCCCGAAGTTTCTGGGCTATTTCGAACGCATTCTGGAGCGGAACGGTGTCGCGAAGCGCTACCTCGCGGGCCGCTCGCTCAGCTACGCCGACCTATCGCTCTTCCAGGTGATCGCGGGACTCCGCTACGCGTTCCCGGGCACCATGAAGCGACTCGAAAAGCGCCACCCGCGCGTGATTGCTTTGCACGATAGCGTCGCCGCGCGGCGTCGGATCGCCGCGTACCTCGGCTCGGAACGGCGCATCCCGTTCAACGAGGACGGGATCTTCCGCCACTACCCCGAGCTCGAGTGAGCCTCACTCCCCGCGAAACCGTGGGGCGCGCTTCTCTCTGGCGGCGGTGATGCCTTCGAGCAGGTCGGCGGTGCCGTAGTCGATCGACTGCGCGGCGGCTTCGCGGGCGAGGGCCGCGTCGAGGGTACCGCCGAGGCTTGCGTAGAGCGATTGCTTGGTCTGGCGCACGGCGATCGGCGCGTTGCGGACGATCTCCCCAGCGATCTCCAGCGCGCGCGGCATGAGCTTCTCCGGCGGCAGCACCTCGTTCACCAGGCCCAGCTCCTTGGCCTCGGCGGCGTCGACGAGGCGTCCGGTGAAGATGAGGTCCGCGGCGCGTGCGATTCCCACCAGCCGCGGCAACAGGAACGATCCGCCCATTCCCGGATGCAGTCCGAGCCGCACGAAGTTGAGGCCCATCCTGGCGCCTTGGGCGGCGAGCCTCAGATCGCAGGCGAGGGGAAAGCAGAGGCCGGCGCCGATCGCGTGTCCGTTGATGGCGGCGATGGTCGGCACCGGTACCTCGGCGATCGCGAGGAACAGCCGGTAGAACCAATTCATGCGAGTGGTGCGCTCGCCGGGCGGGAGCTTGGTGACGTCCTCGATGAAGTCGAACTTCCCGCCGGCGGCGAAGGCCGATCCGGCGCCCGTCACGATCACGGCTCGCAGCCCGTCGAGCGCGGACAGCTCGCGGCACGCGGCGGCGACTTCCTCGCCCATGGCGGGCGTCATGGCGTTTCGCTCCGCGGGACGGTGGAGCGTCAGCGTCGCGATCCCGTCGGCGATGTCGAGGCGGATCTCTTCGTAGTCGGACATCGCGAGAGCCTGCGGAGCCGATCAATCGTTGGGAATGTCGAACCCGCTCTGCCTCGCGAGCTCCCGGAGCTCGGCCATCTCGGGCCGGGCGTCACTCCCGCAAGCGCCGCCGAACGGGCCGGACGGCACGGTGAAACGCGGCGTGGAAAGATCCTTGCCGTGACGGAAATCGAGCGCCCTGGCGAGGTTGTTGGTGCTCGCGTCGCAGATCGTGAGCGGCTCGAGCCCGAAGCGCCACTCGATCATGGAGAGCACCGAGGTGTGGTCGTATTGCTGATGGCCGACGAAGCCGCGTCGTGCCAGCGGCGACGCGAGCAGCGTCGGCACGCGGAAGCCGAGGCGGCCGTCGTTGCCGACCTTGGGATCGAGATCGGTGAGCGGGCCTTGCGGCGGAGGCACGTGATCGTAGAAGCCACCCCATTCGTCGTAGGTCACGACGAACACGGTGTCCTTCCAGTTGGGGCTCGCGATCAGCGCCTCGTAGACCTGATTGACGAAGGCCTGTCCGTTTCGCACGTCGGCCAGCGGATGGTCGTCGTGCGACGTGCCCTTGCCTTCGCCGATGAACTTGGGATCGAGGTAGGCGACGCTCGGCAGCGTTCCCGCGGCTGCGTCCTCGTAGAACTTCGACATCAGCTTCGAGATGCCGAGGTAGCGCGTGCCCCAGAGGCCGGTGACGGGTGCGTCGCTGAAATAGTAGCTGCCCGTGATGCCGGCGGCGGCGAGCCGGTCCCAGATCGCGGGCATGGTCGCGAACGGGAAGGGGAACGTGACCAGCCGGTCGGTCTGTCCCGCGTGCAGGTAGAAACGATTGGGAAAGGTCGGGCCGAGAAACGAGCAGAAGTAGCGATCGAATGTGGTCCACGCGGGAACGGCCTGGCCGTAGAACGAGAGATCTTCCTGGCCGTAGAACCCGATCGGGAAACGATCGTCGGTCCCGGCCTTGAGCCAGCCGTCGTTGGCGCCGCCGGCGAACTGCGCTCGGCCGCCGTCGTAGCCGTGATCCGGGTCTTGCCACTGGCAGTTCTGATAGTCGGGAGCGAGCGGGAAGGTGGCTTGCGAATTTCCCTGCTTGTCGGTGTAGGTGAGGCCGCCCTGCCGACCATCGGCGTTCGGCAGCCAGCCGAGGAAGTGGTCGAACGAGCGGTTCTCCATCATGAGCACGACGATGTGCTCGATGCCCGACTTGGCGGGATCGGGAAGCGGCTGCGACTCGGGATCGCCTCCGCCCGAGGAGCCGCCGCACCCGGCGCTCAAGGCTGCCGCGCCAGCGGCGGCGGTCACGCCGGCGATGAACTGGCGCCGCGAGAGCTCGGTTCGAGGTTCGTCCGGCGCGGCGGTACCGGCGCCCGCGTCGTGTGATGCGGAAGCATCTCGCGTCGAGTGCATCTCGTCCCCCCGCGGGCTCGGGACGAACCCGCGGAAGGAGCTTCCGATTCACTCCTGTGAGTTGGCAAGCATGCGAGCGCGGGGTGCGCCACCCCGGCTCCATGCGGCCGCGACGCTCGCGAAACGTGGGTCCGGGCTACCTCAAGAAGCGCTCGCGGACGCGGGAGCCCCGGCAACTACAGCAGCAGGAGCGCGCGCATCCCGCGGCACCAGGCGAATCACCTCGGTCCGGTCGGCTTGCTGGATCGCGATCACGCGACCTCGATCCGAAACGATCCACCAGTTGAGTGCCGATTCACAGCCGCCGCAGCGCGACTCGGCGCGGAACCGCGTGCGCTTGGGGCTGAGCCGCTGGGGCTGCGCGCCGAGCGTGTAGGTGGTCCCGGATGTGGTCGGCGCGTCCCAGCCGCAGGTTCGATTGGGAGCGCTCCACCAGGTGCGGATCGTGTGCGCTTCGTCCGAATGCCCGCAGCTCCGGCACACGGCGCGGACTTCGAAGAAATCGAACGGTGTCAGCGGTGCGCTGCGAGCGGTTCCGGCACTCATCGGTTGTCACCTCCTCTGGGTGTTCGACGGCAACTTGGCGGGCTTGCTGTGCAAGGGAGATGCCCCGAATTTTCGCAGTATTTTCGCGCGGTCGGTCGCGGGTGCCGGTGCCATCGGGCCAGGCACAGGTGCTCGAGCGCTAGAAACTTGGCGCAACGCGCCAAGCGCCCGCTTTGCAGGTCGTGACGAACCGCGACAAAGCGCGACGGCTCCCGACCGTTTGCAGCGCGCGGTCCGGGGCTGGAAGAGCCCCCGGCAACTCATTCTTCGGGAACCGGAAACCCGTTCTGTCGCGCGAGCGCGATCAATCTCGCGATCTCGGGTCTTCGCTCGGCGTCGTCGTCCGAGCACGCCGCGCCGAAGGGGCCTTGCGGTACGTCGAAGTGCTTGGCGTCGCGGCGCTTGGGGCGGCGGAAGTCGAGGGCCTGGGCGAGGTTGTTGGCGGTCGCGTCGCGCACCGTGAGCGGTTCGAGCGCAAAGCGCCACTCGATCATCTTGAGCACCGAGGTGTGGTCGTACTGCGCGTGGGCGACGAAGCCGCGGCGCGCGAGCGGCGAAGCGAGCATCGTCGGGACGCGGAAGCCGAGCCGCCCGTCGTTGCCGATCTGCGGATCGAGAGCGGTGAGCGGCGCCAGCGGCGGTGGCACGTGATCGAAGAACCCGCCCCATTCGTCGTAGGTCACGACGAAGACGGTGTCCTTCCAGTTGGGGCTCGTGATCAACGCCTCGTAGATCCGGTTCAGGAACGCCTGGCCGTTCCGGATGTCCGCGAGCGGGTGATCGTCGCCAGAGGTACCCTTGCTCGGGCTGATGAAGCGCGGATCGATGTACGCGACGCTGGGCAGCGTCCCCGCCGCAGCGTCGTCGTAGAACTGCGACACCAGCTTCGAGATGCCGAGGTGCTTCAAGCCCCACAGGCCGGTGATCGGTCCGTCGCTGAAGTAATAGGTGCCGCTCACGCCCGCGGCGGCGAGACGATCCCAGATCGTGGGCAGCGTCAGGAGCGGGAGCTCGTCGTTCTCCAGCCGGTCGGTCTGGCCGGCGTGCATGTAAAAGCGATTGGGGTAGGTGGGCGCCAGGATCGAGCAGAAGTAGCGATCGAAGATCGTCCACTCCGGCACGGCCTGACCGAAGAACGAGAGATCGCGCTGGTCGTAAAAGCCGATCGGAAAGCGATCGCTGGTCTTGGCGCGAAGCCAGCCGTCGGCGGCGCCGTCGGCGAATTGCAGTCGGCCGCCGCCGTACGAATGGTCGGGATCGGCAAGGTCGCAGTTCTGGTAGCTGGGTGCGAGAGGGAAGGTCGCCTGCGAGGCGCCTTGCTTGTCGGTGTAGACGAGCCCGCCTTGCTTTGCATCCGCTCCCGGCACCCAGCCGAAGTAGTGATCGAAGGAGCGGTTCTCCATCATCACCACCACCACGTGCTCGATCCCGGACTTCGCAGGATCGGGGAGCGGCTGTGACTCGGGATCGCCTTCGCTCGATCCGCCACAGCTAGCGAGCGCGAGAGCCCGGTGGCCGCCGTGACCCCCGCCACGAACTGCCGCCGAGTCAGCTCTCCCGACTCGCCCGAATCCCGCTCCGCGCTCATCGAGCCGTGAGCTTCGACCTCCCTCGGCGCGCTTGGCAAGCGTGAAGGAAGGCCCCCAGCCCCTCGTGGCGCCACCGCGCCAATTGGTGAACCGGAGCCGCAGAGACCGAAAACGAGGTCAATGCCCCATGCCGCTGCCGCCGGTCATCGATTTCACGATGTCGGCCACGAATCCCTTCGCGTCGCCGAACAGCATCAGCGTCTTCTCGTCGAAGTAGAGCTCGTTCTCGATGCCCGCGAAGCCGGGATTCATGGAGCGCTTGATCACCATCACGGTGTGCGCCTTGTCGACGTCGATGATCGGCATGCCGAAGATCGGGCTCGACTTGTCGTGGCGCGCCGCCGGATTGGTGACGTCGTTGGCGCCGATCACCAGTGCCACGTCGGCCTGCGGCATGTCGGGATTGATGTCGTCCATCTCGATCAGCTTGTCGTAGGGAATGTCCGCTTCGGCCAAGAGCACGTTCATGTGTCCCGGCATGCGGCCGGCCACGGGATGGATCGCGAACTTCACGGTCACACCCTTCTTGGTGAGGATGTCGTGCAGCTCGCGGACCTTGTGCTGCGCCTGTGCGACCGCCATGCCGTAGCCCGGGATGATCACCACGAGCTGCGAGTTCTCGAGAATCTGCGCCGCTTCCTCCGCGCTGGCGCTCTTCACGGTCTTCTGCTCGGCGCCGGCGGCGGCCGCCGCCTGCACCTGGCCGAAGGCGCCGAACAGCACGTTGGTGAACGAGCGGTTCATCGCGCGGCACATGATGATCGACAGAATCAGGCCGGAAGCGCCGTCCAGGGCGCCCGCGATGATGAGGAGCTGATTGTCGAGCACGAAGCCCATCGCCACCGCCGACAGGCCCGCGTACGAGTTCAAGAGCGAGATGACCGTCGGCATGTCGGCGCCGCCGATCGGGATGATCAGCAGCACGCCGAAGGCGAGCGCCAGCGCCGCGAAGATCGGGAACAGGAACTTGAGCCCCGGCGCGATCACCAGAATCACGCCGATGATCGCCGCCGCGCCCAGCAGCGACAGGTTGAACTTGTTCTGGCCCTTGAACGTGATCGGTCGGGTGGGGATGATCTCCTGCAGCTTCGCGAACGCCATCCAGCTGCCCGTGAACGTCAGGAAGCCGAGCAGGGTCTCGAAGACGATCGCCCCCATCACGAACTTCGTGATGTGCGGCGCGTGCAGGTAGTACTCGGCGGTGCCGACCAGCGCCGCGGCGAGCGCGCCGAAGGCGTGCGACACCGCGGTCCGCTGCGGCACCGCGGTCATCGCCACCCGCGAGATCGGGATGCCGACGATCACGCCCAGCACGCCCGCGATCAGGATCGGCGTGAAGTGGCTGACCTCGGGAAGCGCCAGCGTGCCGATCACGGCCGCGAGCATGCCTCCCACGCCCGCGAACACCCCGCGGCGCGCGGTCTTGGGGTCGCTCATCCACTTGAGCGACAGGATGAAGGCCGCCGCGGCGACCATGTAAATGAGCGTGATCACGGAGCTCATGGCTTCGCCGGCTCCCGCTTCCTGAACATCTTGAGCATTCGGTCGGTGAGCAGAAATCCCGACACGATGTTGGTGGTCGACGCGAAGACCGCGATGGCACCCAGCCACTCGGCGTAGCCGGTGGTGTGGTCGGGCGCCGCGCCGGCGATCTTGATGGCGCCCACCACGGCGATCGCGGAGATCGCGTTGGTGAGCGACATGAGCGGCGTGTGCAGGAGCCGCGACACGCCGCGGATCACCTCGATCCCCAGGAACGTGGCGAGCATGAAGATGTAAAGGCTCAGCGTGAGCTTGAGGTCCACGGTGCGATCATTCCTTTCCGGCGAGCGGCGCCAGCTTGAGCATCTCGCGGATGCGCGCGTGCACGATCTCCCCGCCGTGCGTGACGAGCGTTTCCTTCACGATCTCGTCCTCGCGCGGCACGGGCACCGCACCCGCCTTCGCGTCTCCACCCGACGTCTTCACCACGTGCAGCAGGAAGGTGACGATGTTCTTCGCGTAGAGCTGGCTCGCGTGATACGCGACCGTCGCGGGCAGGTTGAGCGTGCCGACGATGGTGACGCCGTGCTCGACCACGATCTCGCCCGACTTGGTGAGCTCGCAGTTGCCGCCGCGCTCGGCGGCCAGGTCGACGATCACCGACCCCGGGTTCATCGCCTCGACCTGCTCGGCGGTCACCAGCACCGGCGCTTTGCCGCCGGGAACCGCCGCGGTGCAGATCACCACGTCGCTCACCGCGATCGACTTGCCCATGAGCTCTCGCTGGCGTTTGTAGAACTCCTCGCCGAGTGCTTTCGCATAGCCGCCCGATCCCTCGGCGCTGCCGGTGTCGAGCGGGATCTCCAGGAACTTGGCGCCCAGGCTCATGACCTGCTCTTTGACCGCCGGGCGCACGTCGTAGCCCTCCACCACGGCGCCGAGGCGGCGCGCGGTGGCGATCGCCTGCAAACCGGCCACACCCGCGCCGATGACGAACACCTTGGCGGGGGTCACCGTGCCGGCGGCGGTCATCATCATCGGGAACATGCGCGGCACCAGATCGGCGGCGATGAGCACCGCCTTGTAGCCGGCGATGTTCGCCTGCGACGAGAGCACGTCCATCGACTGCGCGCGGGTGATGCGCGGCACCAGCTCGAGCGCGAACGAGCTGACTCCGCGACTGGCAAGCTCGGTCGAGCGCTCGGGAGCCGCGAGCGGATCGGCATGGCCGATCACCCACTGGCCCGCGCGCAGCTTCGGCAGATCGTCGCGCCCGGCCTCCGGGTTCGCGCCGAACGTGCGAACCTGCAGCACGCAATCGGCCTTGCCGAGGACCTCGTCGCGGCTGGCGACGATCTCAGCACCTTTTTCCGCGTACGAAGCGTCCAGGAAGCCGGCCGCGTCGCCGGCGCCCGCCTCGACGAGCACCTGAATTCCGGCCTTGGTCAGCGTGGGAATGACCGCGGGTACGAGAGCGACACGCTTCTCGCCGGCGCAGGTCTCCCGAAGAACTCCGGCGATCATGGAACCTCCCGGTAACGTGGGATCGCCGACCGGATGATGGGCCGGACGACCTGCATCACTCGCGAACGCGACGTTGTGGCGTATCGCGCTGCAAGGTTCAAGCCTGCGGTGGGGAAGGTCAATTACCTAACGGCTGCATCCGCGAGCGCCCATCCGAGGGCGTGCGTTACCAGCTCCACCAACGGCGTAGCCGGACGTTACTCGCAGCTACTCGCCGTCGATGCGGGCAGTGCCGGTCCGAGCGCGGCTGTCGATGAAGTCGGTGACCTGCGCCAGCGCGTACGGGCGCGAGAGCAGGAAGCCGTGGTTCAGGGCGCCGTCGTCGCTCACGTGGAATTGATAGACGCCGCTACCCTCGGCGGGCGCGGGCTCCTGCGCCAGTCCGTAAATCGCCTGCAGGTCGGGCTGCACCTGAGGCATGCCCAGCGAGCCCGCGAGCAGCTCGGTCGACGTGTTGGGCATGATGCCATCGTCCATCGATTCCTGGATCAGCACGTCCTTGGGCGAGTTGCCGGGGAAGGGATCGTCGATCACGTGCGGGCCGAAGTTGGCCGGATCGACCTCGTCCACCAGCATCTGCGCCAGCGGGATGAGCAGCATCCGGTCGATCGGTGTCGCGCCTGCGGGCAGGAAATCGTCGAGGATGCTGCCGAGACCCTCGCTCTGCTCGAGCAGCGACGCGAACCCGCCACCCGGTACGTTGAGCACGCCCGCGCCGATGGTGGGCTCGGTCGCGAGGTACGTGCCGCCGAGCACGGTGCCCAAGGATTGGCCCACGAACGCGATCGGTCCGGAGGCGAGATCGGGGACGCCGTCGGGGCTTCCCTTGGGAGAGACGTCGAGCGAGCCGAGCGCTCCTTGCACCAGCCGGACCAGCTGCATCTGGTCGGCGATGCTCTGCATGAAGGCGTCGCGGGTCTCGAGCAGCTTCTCGAATTGGAAGTAGTCCCAGATCGGACCGTCCTCGCCGATCCGCGAGCCGTGGCCGACCACGTCGATGCCGATGGTCGCGTAGCCGCGCTCGCCCACCGCGCTGGTGATCTGGAGCATGGTCTCTTTGACCGCGCCCAGCCCGTGTCCGAAGACCACCACCGGCGCGGGGCCGTGCCCGGGCTTGGGCAGCTTGAGCAGGAACTCGAGCTTGTGCTCGCGCTGCTCGACCGGCCGGTCCTGGGCGTCCCACACGATCCGGTGGTTGGCGTCGCGGTAATCGGGCGCCGTCATGAGTCCCACCACCGCCAGCTCGACGCCCTTGGTCTCGAGCGCCGGCAGGGGCGGGTTGATCGCGGTGATCTCGTAGCTGGGTGGATTCTTCTTGTTGCGATCGAGGATCGCTATTGCCAGGTTCCGCATCTTGCGGGTGATCGGCTCGTTGGAGCGCACCGTGAACGCGGTCGCGAGCACCGCTTGCGACGGGTCCTCGCCCATGGCGTCGCGCATCGTCGCCAGGACGGGCTGGTACGCGGTGCGCGCTTGCTCGGCGTCGGGGTCGCTCGCGGGAGTCGAGTCGAGGAGGCTCGCGAAGCCGTCGTAGGGCGGCATCGGTGATCCGTCGGCCGCGCGCACCCGGTTGGTGACCACCGCGACGAACGTGCCCTGATTCCGGAAAGGCGCCTGGGGAAGCAGCGACAGCACCGCCTGCGGCGGGTCGAGCGCGGCGGCGCGCGGATCGAGCAGCGCGCGGAACGCCACCGGCGCGGCGCGCTCGACGTCCCAGATGCGGATGCTCGCCGACGCCGAGACCGAGTCGGCCGGTCCCGCCGGAAGAGACGCGAGGTCGGGCATCTTCGGCAGCGGCACGATGACCGGTGCCAGCGGGCTGAACCCGTCGTCCACGTTGAGCAGCGACGGCGGGTAGACCGCGAGTACCTGCTCGGTGACCGGCGACGGGAAGTTCGCCGCGCTGATGTTGAGCTCGACACCCGTCGCCGTGGCCGCGGGACGCGCGAAGAGATTGCTCGGGAACGGGAAGTAGCAGACGTCGGTGACGCTGGTGCAGGTGACGGCTTGCGCGGGGACGCCCATCGGAGTCGCCGCGGCGCCGCCACCGTCACTGGCGCAGCCGGCGACGACGACCGCCAGCGCCGCGCCGATCGCGGGAACGGTGCGGCGGGCGTGGGCGCTCGACGAGGAACGACGAGGGAAGAAGTCGCGCATCGCGCCGCTCCACCGATCCCTGGTTAGTCGCGGCCTACTTCGCACGCGATGGAGGCCTCGTCAACCTGTCTGATGCCTGGCGGCCCTCCACGCGACGATCGGATGCGCTGTGGAGGGCGCCGGTTTCGCGGCGCCCGGCCGTTGCGTTCGAGTTGAGACAGCATCGGCCGCCGGCGCGGGCTTGCGCCGGCGTCGGCGGAAGCTCATAATACGATCGATATTCTAAGTGTTAACACCACGCGGATGAGGCAGGTACACGTCATCGTCCGTGGTTGCGCCCTGGCTGCGCTGCTTGGCGGCCACGCCGTGCCAGCGCCGGCCGCCACGTCGCCGGCTGCTCCCGCGCGCTGAAAGCTCGCCATCGGCGTCGGTACGGTGGAGCAAGGCGCTGGTCGACGACACGGGCTCGCTCGTCGACCAGCTCTTCCCCGCATCCGGAGACGGGTTCCTGCTGGTGACGAGGGGCGGTCCCGCTCGGGGGGTGCGCATCGACGGCGGCGGCCACGTGGTGTGGGACCAGACCGTCGACTCCGCGATGCACGTCGACGGCGCCGTCGCGGCGCCGAATGGCGGTGTCGTCATCCAGGGGACCGTGCCGCATCGTCGCGGGCACGGGGTCGATCCGGCGCTGCTTCGCGTCGACCCGAACGGCAAGCTCCTGTGGAGGCGCCAGCTCGGCGGCTACGTGAACGCGCAGGCTGGAGCCACGGTGGCCGTCGACGGCGGTTGGCTGCTGCCCTTGAAGCCCATGAGCCCCACGAACGCGATCGTGGCGGTGAAGATCGCGAACGATGGGACGGTGGCGCATTCGGGTATCTACGCGCTCGATGGGGTCTCGACGTCCACGGCCATCGCGGTGCCCGCTGCGACCTCGGGCGCCTTCCTGATCGGCAGCCTGTTCGGCCCCATCGCCGTCGTCCGCGTCGACGGTGCGGGCGCGCAGCAGTGGAGCAAGAGCTACCCGGTCCCCGGCGAGCCCTTGAGCCTCGTGGCTCAGGCGACCGCCGACGACGGCCTCTTCCCCGGCGGCGTCGGGAGGTCTTCCGTGCTGCTCGGGTCGTTCGAGACGCAGGACAGCGTGCTTGGGCTTCGGATCGCGACCGGGGGTGAGGCCTACTGGGTCCAGACCTACGGGAAGTTCGGGAGCGTGAGCCCGGTCTCGGTTTGGGCCGAAACCACCGCGGATGGCGGCTTCGTCTTCGGCTGCTCGACCGACCCGCCGTTTTACACCGTCCCGTTCGTCTCCTCGGGCTACGTCGTGAAGACGGACGGGTACGGCGTCACCGGCCTGTACGTACCGCTGCCGGCTCCGTGATCGATCGGCGGAGGATCAGAAATAGACCGTCGCGCGGCCGGTGATGTAGAGGAAGTCGGGGTAATTCGCGAAGTCGGTGTTCTTGATCTGGTCGACCGTGGAGAAGTTGTTCGAGAAGATCAGGTTGTAGCGGACGTCGGGGCCCACCGCGAGGTGGTCGCCGAGCTTGAACTCGAGCCCGCCGCCCGCGATCAATCCCCACTGATTCTGGTCGCTCTTGAACTGATCCGCGTTGCCCGCGATCGTGTCCGAGCTCTTGAAGTCGACCACGTGGTAAGCGCCGCCCACCAGGAAATAGAGGCGCGCGAAGCTCATGTCGATGTTGTAGCGGCCCGAGAGCCCGAGCGAGAGCACGTTCATCTTGCCGCTCAGGTCCTCGGTGCCGCCCTGGAAGGGCACGTTCTGCTGGCTGCCGTCGAAGCTGCCGTAGGTGGCGGTGAGCTCGAGCGCGGGGCCGTCGAAGTCGATGCCGATGCCGCCGCCGTAGTTGAGGTCGTTGTCGAACTTGTCGTTACCCACCAGGAAGGTCCAGCCCACGTCGCCGGCGAGGTAGAAGCGCGCCGCGTGTGCCTCGGGAGCCGCGGCCGCGGTCACCAGGAGCGCCCCGAGTGCCCCGAGTGCCAAGCTTCGTGTTCGTTTGCTCACGGCTGCCTCCTCTTGGGTGCTGTTGGTGCCGCGACGTCTCGATCGTGGGCCGTGTATATCACCCGCTCACCGCGGCTCACAACGCGCGCCGACGCAGATCCGCGGCGGATCGCGCGGCGAGCGGAGCCGCTTTCCACGGCCCATGGACACGCAGGTTCTGCCGCCATCCTCGGTCGCACCGGGGAGCGGAACGCGCTCGCGACGAGCGCTCGCCGTCCTGGGAATCGCCGCGTTCGGGGCGGCGGCGATCTCGGCGTGGTGGTTCACCCCGCTCCGGCACGGGCTGAGCCCAGCGCAGGTGGCCCAGTGGCTCGAGCCGTTCCGCGCGAGCCCGCTCGCGGTGCCGATGACGCTCGCGATCTACGTGGCCGCCGGACTGCTGCTGGTGCCCATGTCGCTGGTGATGGTCGCGACCGGGCTCTCGTTCGGCCCCGGCCTGGGCGCGGTGCTGGCGCTCTCGGGCTGCCTGCTCAGCGCCTCGGTCAACTACGCGCTGGGCGCCGTGCTCGGGCGGGAGCTGGTGCACCGGCTGCGATCGCCGCGTCTCGCGCGCCTCAACCACATGCTGGGCGAGCACGGGTTCTGGGCGATCGCCACGGTGCGGGTGGTGCCGGTCGCTCCCTTCGGGCTGGTGAACCTGGTGGCCGGCGCCTCGGACATCCGGTTCCGCGACTACTTCCTGGGCACGCTCGCGACCCTCACGCCCACGGTGGTGCTCTCGAGCCTCTTCGGCGATCGGCTGGGTGCGCTGGCGCGGAAGCCCAGCGTCGCCACCGCGCTCGGCGTGCTCGCCGTGCTCGTGGCGCTCGCCGTCACCGGTCTGTGGATGCGCCGGCGCGTGAAGCCGGCCGAAAGCCCTTAGCAACATTGTGTATCCGAGTGGAACCGTACTAAAACTTCCGCGCCCTCGATATGTCTCGCATCATCGGAATCGACCTCGGCACGAGCAACTCGTGCGTCGCCGTGATGGAGAACGGCGAGGCGAAGGTCGTCAGCAACTCGGAAGGCGACCGGCTCACCCCGTCGGTGGTGTCGTTCACCAGGACCGGCGGGCGGATCGTCGGCATCACCGCCAAGCGCCAGGCGGTGCTCAACCCGACGCGCACCTTCCATTCGGTGAAGCGGCTCCTGGGACGTCGCTGGGACGAGGACGAGGTCCAGGAGCTGATCAAGATCCTGCCTTATCCCACGCTGCGCGCCGAGAACGGCGACGTGCGGGTCGGCGACGCGAGCGAGGCGTGGGCCACCGAGCAGCTGCTCGCGATGGTGCTCGAGAAGCTGCGCTCCGACGCCGAGGGCGTGCTGGGCGAGGAAGTGAAGCAGGCGGTGATCACGGTCCCCGCCAACTACAACGACCTGCAGCGAACCGCCACCCGCACGGCGGCACAGATCGCGGGCCTGGAAGTGGTGCGGCTGGTCAACGAGCCGACCGCCGCGGCGCTCGCCTACGGCTACTCACGCCGCAAGGTCGGCGTGTTCGCGGTCTACGACCTGGGCGCCGGCACCTTCGACATCACCGTGCTCTCGAGCCAGCAGGGGGCGCTCGCGTTCCAGGTGCGCGCCACCGGCGGCGCCCACCGGCTGGGCGGCGACGACATCGACGCACTTCTGGCCGGTCTCTTGGGCGAGCGCTTCGAGAAGACCCACGGCTTCAAGCTCGGCGACGACCCCGCCACCCGCCAGCGGGTGCTCACCGCGGCCGAGGAAGCGAAGAAGGCGCTCTCGAACGTCGAGGCCACGCGAGTGACGCTGCCGTTCATCGGCACCGGTCCGCAGGGCCCGGTCCACCTCGAGACCGAGCTCTTCCGCTCCGAGCTCGAGCAGCTCATGCGTCCGCTGGTCGATCGCACGCTCGAGGTCTGCTCCTCGGTGCTCAAGGACGCCGGCTACGAGCCGCGCGAGGTGGACGAGGTGCTGCTGGTCGGCGGCCAGACGCGCGCGCCGGTGGTGAAGCGCGCGGTGGCGAATTTTTTCGGCCGCGAGCCGACGCGCGGCGTCGAGCCGGACGAGGCGGTCGCGATGGGCGCCGCCCTCATGGGCAGCCTCTCCGAGACCGACGTCCTCGACCACGTGGTCGCCGACGTGTGCCCGCTGTCCCTCGGCGTCGAGACCGCGGGCGGCCTCATGACGCCGCTCATCCCTCGCAACACGCCCATCCCCACCCGCGCCACCAAGACCTTCACCACCACCGCGGACAACCAGATGATGATCCGCGTGAACGTGTACCAGGGCGAGCGCCAGCGCGCGAGTGACAACCTGCTGCTCGGCGTGCTCGACCTGGTGGGGATCGCGCCCGCGCCGCGCGGCCGCGCGCAGCTCGAGATCGCGTTCTCGATGGACACCGAAGGCATCCTGCACATCGAGGCGAAGGACCAGATGACCCAGCGCGCGCGCTCGGTGAGGGTGTCGGCGCGCGGCGGTCTCTCGGCGGGCGAGCTCGACCGCATGATCGCCAAGGCGGAGGCGGAGCGCGAGCGCGACGAGCAGTTCCGCGCGCTCCAGGCGCGCCGCAACGCCGCCATCCAGACGATCTACCAGGCACAGCGCGTGATGCGCGAGACCGAGGGGCTCGAGGAGCCGCACCGCCAGCGGATCCGCATGGCTCTCGACGACCTGCAGCGCGCCTGCGACACCGCCCAGACCGTGGTCACGATCCAGGAAGCGCACCAGGCGTTGCTGGACACTCTGCGCGGATGACCGGTTCCGAGGACGTGCAGCGGTGATCGACGACGTGACGGGCCTCCCCTCGCAGCCGCTGGTGTTCGACCGGCTCGAGGAGGAGCTGCACCGCGGCCGGCGCTACGGGCGTCCGCTCTCGGTGCTGATGCTCGACGTGGACGGCTTGAAGCAGGTGAACCAGGAGACGCACCGGCTCTTCGGTAGCTTCGTGCTGCGCGAGATCGGCGAGCTTTTCCTGCGCACGTTCCGGCGCTGCGACACCGTCTACCGCTTCGAGAGCGACCAGTTCGTGGTGATCCTGCCCGAGACCCGGACCGAGCACGCGTGGATCGCCGCGGAGCGCGTGCGGCGGACCGTCGGCGAGCGCGAGTTCAGCTCGCCGCCCTGGAGCGTGCACATGACGATCAGCGCCGGCGTGGGCGGCTCCACCGGCGGCAAGGACGAGACCGCGCGCGACCTGATCCGTAGCCTCGACCAGGCGGTCGACCGGGCCAAGCGCCAGGGCCGGAACCGCTGCGAGCTGGCGGCGCCGCTCGCGGCTCCCTGACCCTCCTGCGAGCTCCCCCGAACGCGCCCGCCGATCCTCTGGGCGCCGGCCCGATGCTTTCCAGCGACGAGATCGAGCGACGGGCCCGCGAGCTGCTCGCGAACGCCGTGCACCAGGGGGTGTTCCCGGGTGGCGTGTTGCGCGTCGAGACCGAGAGCGGGCCCGTGCTGGAGCTGGCGAGCGGCCAGCTCGCTCGCGATCCCGAGGCTCCCCGGGTCACCGCCGACACCCGCTACGACCTGGCGTCGCTCACCAAGGTGATCGCCACGACGGCGCTCGCGATGCGCGCGCTCGAGTGCGGTGCGCTCGACCTGGTGAGTCCCATCGCGGCCTACTTGCCGGCCGGCGCTCCCGCGTGGACCGGCTCGGTGGCGGTGCACCACCTGCTCTCGCACGGCTCCGGGCTCGCCGCATGGGAGCCGTTCTTTCGCGCGCTGGTCGAGGCGGGCGTGCCGCTGGGCGGCGAAGCCGCGAAGGACTGGGTCCTGGGCCGCATCCTCGCGACCGGGCCGCTCGACCCGCCCGGCCACGCGTCGCGCTACAGCGATCTGGGCTTCTTGTTGCTGGGCGCGGTCGTCGAGCGCGCGCTGGGCGCCGAGCTGCGCACGCTCCATCGCGAGTGGGTGCGCGAGCCGTTCGGGCTCGGCAAGCTCGATTACCGCCCGCTGGGAAGAGTGAGCGCCACCGAGCTCTATCCCGAGATGGCTCCCGATCCGCGGATCGCGCCCACCGAGGAGTGCCCGTGGCGCGGGCGGCTCCTCGCCGGGGAAGTCCACGACGAGAACGCCTGGGCGCTGGGCGGCGTCGCGCCGCATGCGGGGCTCTTCGGCACCGCGAGCGAGGTGGCGCGGTTCGGGAGCGAGATCCTGGCCGCGTGGAAAGGCCGCTCGCGCGTGCTCGGCGCCACCACGGTGCGCCGCTTCGCGCGGCGCGCGACCCGTCCGCTCGGCACCACGTGGGGGCTGGGCTGGGACACGCCGTCGCCGCTGGCGTCGAGCGCCGGTCCCACGATCTCGCGCAAGTCGATCGGCGCGCTGGGCTTCACCGGCACTTCGCTGTGGATCGATCCGGCGCGCGGCGCCGTGGTGGTGCTGCTCACCAATCGCGTCCATCCGACGCGCGCCAACGACGCGATCCGCGCGTTCCGCCCGCGCATCCACGAAGCCGCGCTCGCGTGGGTCGACGCCGCCGTGGCGGAGCGCGCATGATTCGGCGGTCGACGCATTCGGTCGAGTACCTGACGATGGCCGCTGCTTCCCAGCTCGAGTGCTCGTTTTGCGGCAAGACCGCGGACCGGGTGCGGAAGCTCATCGCCGGCCCGACGGTTTACATCTGCGACGAGTGCATCGATCTCTGCAACGACATCATCGCGGAGGAGTACGAATACGGGGACCCGCCCTCCGATCCGGCTTCCGGTTCGGCAAATGCGGAGGAAGCCGCGGCGCGCCCCGCCGCGATCCGACCGGCGCGTTTGCGGACCCACGATCGGATCGCGGTCGCGGCACCCGCGGGCGCATTCGACCCCGAGGCGCTCGCTCGCGGGATCGGCCGTCTTCGCGCGCTGGGGTTCGACGTGACTCACCGTCCCGACATCGGCGAGCGCATGCGCTACCTCGCGGGCAGCGACGAGCGGCGCGCCGCGGAGCTCCGCGCGTACCTGGTCGACCCGGAGATCCGCGCGATCGTCTGCGCCCGGGGTGGATACGGAACGGCGCGAGCGCTCGAGCACGTGGGATCGCCCGGCGAAGTGGCCACGCCCAAGATCGTCGTCGGCTACAGCGACGTCACGTTCCTGCTCAACGCGATCACCAGTCTCACCGGAGTCGTCACCTTTCACGGACCGCAGGCGGCGGTCGACCTGGCTCAGGACGAGTTCCAGGAGTCGCTCGACTCGATGCTCGACACGCTCACCGGCAAGCGCTTTCCCGGCCCGTTCCAGACGAAGCCGCTCACCACCCTGGTTCCGGGCACCGCGGAGGGCGTGGTCCTCGGTGGCTGCCTCTCCATCCTGGTGACCATGATCGGCACGCCGTTCGAGCCGAATTTCCACGGCGCGATCCTGTTCCTCGAGGACATCGCGGAGCCCGCGTTCCGCATCGACCGCATGCTCACGCACCTGCGTCAGGCCGGAAAGCTCGAGGGTGTCGCGGGCATCGTCATCGGTTATCTCAAGGACTGCCGCGCACCCGAAGGGACCACGCTCGTGGACGTCTTGCTCGATTGCCTGAAGCCGCTCGGGGTCCCGGTGGCGATGGGGCTCGAGTCGGGTCACGGCGTGCCGTGCCGCACGCTGCCGCTCGGCGTGCGCGCCCGCCTCGACGCGGCCGCGGGCACACTCGAAATCCTGGAGCCGGTCGTCGAGTGATCGATCGCGCGCGCGTCAAGAAGATCCACCTGGTCGCGATCGGTGGCACGGGCATGGGCTCGCTCGCGGTCTTGCTGCGCGAGGCGGGCTACGAGGTGACCGGCTCGGATCACGCGCTCTATCCGCCGATGAGCGACATCCTCGCGACGGCGGGGATTGACGTGCGCGAGGAGTTCGACCCGAGCCACATCGACGCCGACGTCGATCTGGTGGTGATCGGCAACGCGGTGTCGCGCACCAATCCGGAAGCCGTCGCCGCCACGGAGCGCGGCTTGACGCTCGCGTCGTTTCCTTCGGCGCTCGAGGAGCTGTTCCTGCCGACGCGCCACCCGGTGGTGGTCGCGGGAACCCACGGCAAGACCACCACCACCTCGATCACCGCGTGGCTCCTCGAATCGGCCGGGCTGGCGCCGGGATTCCTGATCGGCGGCAGCCCCGCGAATTTCGCGAGCGGCGCCCGTCTCGGCTCGGGCGCTCCGTTCGTGATCGAAGGCGACGAGTACGACACCGCGTACTTCGACAAGGGACCGAAATTCCTCCACTACCGGCCGCGCACCGCGATCGTCGGCAACGTGGAGTTCGATCACGCCGACATCTATGCCGATCTCGAGTCGGTGCTGCGCGCGTTCGAGGCGTTCGCGCGGCTGGTGCCCGAGGGCGGGCGGCTCTTGCTCCACGAGGCGGATCCGCACACCCCGCGGCTCACCGCTGCGGCCACGGCCGGCGTCGAGTTGGTGGGGCGCGGTGAGCGCGCCGACTGGCGGATCGTGGACGAGGCGCCGAGCGGAGCGGGAAGCCGCTTTCTGCTGCGCCGTCCGCACGAATCGGGTGGCGACACGATCGGCCCGTTCGACCTGGCGCTGGCCGGTGCACACAACGTGACCAACGCGGCGTTCGCGCTCGCCGCATGCCACTCGTTTCGCGTGGCGCCCGAGCGATTGATCGAGGGATTGGCCAGTTTTCGCGGTGTGAAGCGGCGCCTGGAAGTGGTCGGGGAGGCGCGTGGCGTCACGATCATCGACGATTTCGCGCATCACCCCACGGCGGTACTCGCGACGGTCGCGGCGCTGCGCGCTCGCTATCCGAAGGGCCGCATCTGGGTGGTGTTCGAGCCGCGCTCCGCCACGAGCCGGCGCTCGGTCTTCCAGGAAAGCTTCGCCGCGGCGTTCGCGTCGGCCGACCGCGTGGTGCTGGCGCCGCTCTGGGAACCGCACAAAGTGCCCGAAGGCGAGCGTCTCGACGTGGAGCGCATGGTGCGCGACGTGAACGCGGCCGGGACCAACGCCACGGCGCCGGGCGGCGTCGACGCGATCGCGGCCGAGATCGCCGCCGAAGCTCGGCGTGGCGACGTGATCACGGTGCTCTCGAGCGGCAGCTTCGGCGGCCTGCACAAGAAGCTGCTCGCGGCGCTCGGCGAGACAAGCCCCGCACGCTGATCGATCGCCGGGAGGGAGGTCGAACGCTGGCCACCGAGGGACCGGTGGCCCTCCAAGCGGAATCGCGGGAGCGCAGTTTGGAGCGCGCGCGGTCCCTCGCGCGCGAGGCCGCCTCGACCCCGGCGCCAGACTCGCCGGTTCTTGCTCGATCGGCGCTCGCTCTGTTACGAGTCACTCCATGGCGCGCGGGCGCGATCGGCAGTGGGCCGGCGAGATCGAGTTCGAGTTCGTTCCCGAGGCCACCGGCGAAGGCCGGTTCGTGCTGAGCGGGAGCGTGGTCGGCCAGCTGCGGCGGCTGCTGGCGCAGGGCCAGGTCTTGGAGGCCGCGAAGACCCTGAGCCAGGTGAGCGGCGAGGTCGGCGACGAGCTGGTCGAGGAGATCGCCGACGCCTCGGCGATCTCGCGCGCCAACCTGGTGCAGATGTTCGTCGAGGCGCGCGACTACACGCGCGCCGCGCGCTGCTGCGAGCGCGCCGGCGACCACGCCCGCGCCGGCGATTTCTTCGAGCGCGCGGGACACATGGATCGCGCCGCGGCCGCGTTCCTGCGCGCCGGCGAGCTGGAGCGCGCGGCGCAGGTGCTGGAACGGGATCTCGAGTTCGAGCGCGCGGCCGAGCTCTACGCGCAAGCACGCCGGTTCTTGAAGGCTGCGCAGAGCTACGAGCGCGCGGGACGCTTCTACGCCGCCGGCGAGCTCTACGAGAAGCTCGCGAAATGGCCGAAGGCCGCCGAGATGCTGTCGCGGGTGGCGCCGCACGAGCCCGAATACCTGAAGGCGACGCTGCTGCTCGGCAAGGTGCTCTCCGCGGCGCGCCAGCACGTCATGGCGACGCAGTGCTACCGCAGCGCGCTGCAGGCGCACGGGCTGCGGCAGGACACCGTGGAGATCCAGTACCGGCTCGCGACGCTGCTGCGCGAGACCGATCGCGGCGACGAGGCCGCGCGGCTGTTGCGCGACCTCGACGAGGTGAGCCCCGGTTTTCGAGACGTCGCCGAGCTGCTCGCGGCGCCGCTCTCGCCTGCGACCCTCGATCGGCGCGAGCTCGACGCGCTGAGCGAGCTCGACCAGCGCGAGAGCGACCTCGCGGCGACGCCCGTCGGCCCGCTGGGCGTCGTGGGCATCGAGGCCGATGTCGAGTTCCTGCGCCGCGTGCCGCTCTTCGCGGAGCTCTCCGCGGGTGACCTGCACGAGTTCCTGCCGCACTGGGAAACCGTGCGCCATCCCGCCGGCAGCGTGGTGCTCCGCGAGGGCGACGAAGGACAACGGCTCTACGTGATCAAGCGCGGCCGGGCGCGCGTGGTGCACGGGCACGGCGACCTCGAGGAGCGGTTGCTCCGGGTGCTCGACGAGGGTGCTTACTTCGGCGAGCTGTCGCTGGTGCGAGACCGCCCGGCGAGCGCCTCGGTGATCGCCGAGGGTCCGCTGGTGTCGCTCGCCCTCGACCGCGCGTCGTTCGAACGCCTGGTGGTCGCGAGCGACCGGTTCGCGGCGCGGATCTACCGGGTGTTCCTGGCGACGCTCATCGAGCGGTTCGTCGAGATGGAAGCGGCGCTGGTCGAGTGAGCCGTGCAGCGGCTCGCCGCGCGGTGGTAGGATGCGGCCTGCTCAACGCAGTACTCGAACGCCGTGGATGACGAGAAGACACTGGTCGGAGTCTCCGTGCGCCCGCTGGGCGAAACGGCCGCCGACCTCGTGCTCCCCGAGGGTGTGAGCGCCGCGCTGCACGTGCTCGAGGGGCCTGGGAAGGGCGAGCTGATCGCGATCCACGGCGCGCTCCAGGTGGGGCGCGGCGAGAACAACGGCCTCGTGATCGGCGACCGCAACGTCTCGACGCTGCACGCGATGATCGAGCCCGCCGGAACCGGGAAGTTCCGGATCCGCGACCTCGAGAGCAGGAACGGCACCTTCGTGAACGGCGAGAAGGTGACCGACCGCATGCTCGACGACGGCGACGTGGTGGTGCTCGGCAGCTCGGTGCTCAAGTTCCGCGCCGCCGCCAAGCCAACCGAGTCCGAATCGCGCCCAGCGGAGGAGCCGGCCCCGCGCCGATCGAGCTCGTCGACCTCGCGCCGCAGAAGACCTGGCTGACGGATCACGGCGCGCGACGGAGCGCGTCGACGAAGGCGGGCTCGGGCTCGCCGAGCTTGGTGGTGCGCGCGAAAGGCACGCCGCGCGCGGCGAGCAACGTGATCAGCGTCGCGTGGCTGAAGGTCTCGTC
>CAZYWA010000045.1:0-24884 GCA_964650975.1 uncultured bacterium | reverse complement strand
TCGTGGTCGACGTCGGCGGCACCCACGTCAAGGTGATCGCCACCGGCCGGCGAGCCCTGCGCAGGATCCCGTCGGGACCGTCGATGACGGCGCGGCAGATGGTGAAGGCGGTCCGCGAGCTCACGGCTGGGTGGAAATACGACGCCGTGTCGATCGGCTTTCCGGGTCCAGTGATTCACGGCCGGATCGTCGCGGAGCCCCACAATCTGGGCGGCGGATGGGTGGCCTTCGACTTCCGCAAGGCGTTCGGACGGCCGGTCAAGATCATCAACGACGCGGCGATGCAGGCGCTGGGGAGCTATCGCGGGGGCAGGATGCTCTTCCTCGGCCTCGGCACCGGCCTCGGCTCCGCGATGATCGTCGACGGCATGCTCGAGCCGATGGAGCTCGCGCACCTGCCCTACCGGCACGGGCACAGCTACGAGCACTACCTGGGCGACCTGGGCCTCGAGCGACGCGGCAAGAAAAAGTGGCGCCGGTCGGTGGCGGACGTGGTCGAGCGCCTGGTGGCCGCGCTGCAGGCCGACGAGGTGGTGCTGGGCGGCGGCAACGCCAAGCTGCTCAAGCACGCTCCCGCGGGGGCGCGCCTGGGCACCAACGAGAACGCTGCGAAGGGCGGGTTCCGTCTTTGGGAGGGCGGCCCGCGCCGGAAGGCCCGAGGCACCCGGTCGAGGGGAGCACCATGAGAACGAGACACGGCCTATGGATCGGAGCGGTACTGCTCGCCGGCTGCTCGTCGACGGCGTCCGACTCCCACCCGGCGGCGGCGATGGAGGTCTCGGGGCCGGACGGCGCCGTGATCTTCCAGGCTGCGGAAGATGCGATGAGGGCCCAGGCTCAGATCGAGATGTCGGACGCGCGCGGCCGGGTGCTCAAGGGGCACATGGGACCGTACGCGGTGAAGATCGTGGTTCCCCCCGACGTGAGCCGCGCCGAGATCCGCTGCGATCGCGAAGGCGAGTGGAGCGCCGGCGCCATCCGGCGGCGCACCGAGGGGGAGCCCGCGCCGGTGTCGACTTCAGGGCAGCAGCTCACGGCCGAATCGTGCGTCCGCGATCTCCAGAACGCGATCGAATCGCGCTTGTAGCCTCCCTCCGGCCGCGACGGTGGTGTCGCGGTTTGCCGATCTTAGGCATCGGACCATGTCGGCAAAGTGAGACACCACCGCCGCCAGCGGCGATTCGCTATCGACCTGGAAATGGGCGATGGTGGCCCGTGACCCGAGCCACAGCTCTCGGGGGTCGACTCGAACCAACGGCCCGGACGCCTCGGCCGTCGCGCAGGAGCGTCTCGATGATGGTCTCGTGGGCCTTGGTCTCGTCCAGCTCGGCTCTGCTCATGGTTTCGGTTTTCCTTTGGTCGCGTCATCGAGAGATTCCTCGCCTCGTCCCGAGCCATGCATGGAATCGCGGCGGGGCTGTGTCTGACCGATGAGCCGCCCAGCGAAGCGCCGCGCGCTCAAGAACAAGAAGACGTCGGCAAGCAAAGCTTCATCGGTCCCGCCGGCAGCGATCCCCGAGACCGAGGTCGCTCTCCCGCCGGAAGCCTTCGCGCAGATGATGGAGCTGGTGAACCACCCGCCGGCACCGGAGGCGCGCCCATGGGCGCGCGCGCCGAGCGGGCCGCGCAGGCGCTAGCCGGTCAGATCCGTCAGGTCCAAGAGCGCCTGAGCTCGCGGCGCACCACCCGGTCCTGCGGCCCCTCACGCAGAGAGGCCTCGGTCGTGGGCGAAGCACCACACCCAGGTCTCGCCTGGCTCCGACGAGGTCATGACCGGGTGGCCGGTCTGCTCGAAGTGCCGGCGCGCGTGGCGATTCGGCGAAGAGTCGCAACAACCCACGTGCCCGCAGCTGAGGCAAGTGCGCAGGTTGATCCAGCGGCCGCCGGCGGGGACGCAATCCTCGCAGGCCTCCGCCGGGCGACTCACCGCGCGGATCTTGACGTCACTGGCGTGAGCGCACGGCGATTCGATGGTGACCGGTTCGGGTACCCCCGGGGCGGACGTGGCGCTTTCGTCCACGAACGTCGCACGCACCCGCACCTTGATGGTCGGGATCAGCGACGGCGCGATGCTCAAGCCGCGAAAGCCCAGCCTGAGCAGCGCGGGCACCGCTTCCTCGCGCCCGGCGAGCTCGCCGCAGATGGTGATCGGCTTTCCTGAGGCACCGGCCGCGATCATGCCCAGGAGCCGGAGCAGTGCAGGATGGTCGTCCACGTAGTAGCGGCTCACGGTGGCGTCGTCCCGACCCGCGGCCATCGTGTACTGGGTGAGGTCGTTGGTCCCGACGCACAGGAAGTCGGCGTCGCTCGCGATCGACTCCACGGTGAGCGCCGCCGCGGGCGTCTCGATCATCGCCCCGAGCGGCGGCAGCGGTATGCCGAGCTCGCCGGCGACCGCGGTCGCGAGCTCGCGCATGCGCCGGAAGTCGCTGGCGTCGGTGATCATCGGGACCAGGAGGCGGATCCGCTGCTCGCTCGAGAGGTGCAGGAGCGCGCGCAGCTGGGTGCGCGTGAGCTCCGGATAATCGAGCAGCAGGCGCACGCCACGCTTGCCAAGGGCTGGGTTCGCGACGGCGGGCAGGCGGATCGAGGGGATGGCCTTGTCCCCGCCGACGTCGAGCAGCCGGATCGTGAGCGGCAAATGGCGAAGCGGCGCCGAGAGCTCACGCAGATCCTCGAGCAGCTCGCTCTCCGAGAGCGGCAGCTCGCGGCTGAGATAGAGCTGCTCGATCCGGAGCAGACCGACGCCGTCGGCGCCGCTGTCGACCACCAGCTCGATGTCCTCGCGAGCGCCGGCGTTCGCCTCCACCGTGACCGCGTGGCCGTCCCGGGTGACGGCGGGCTTGTGACAGTCGACGCGGCAGCGAACCAGGGTCGCCTGGTGCCGCTCGATGCGCTCCTCGAACTCGCGCCGCCCCGCCGCCTCCGGCGCCACCACGACGGTGCCCAGGAACGCGTCGACCAAGAGCTCGTCACCGCGACGGATCTGCGCCAGCAGGTCCGGGATCTCCGCCACCACCGGAATGCTCTTCTCGCGCGCCAAGAGGGCCGCGTGCGAGCCCGGTCCCAGCGATTCGACGATGATCGCCGCCACGCTGCGCCGCGACAGCGACACCACGTCCGACGGCAGCAATCGTTGCGTCACCAGCACGCTGCCGGCGGGCATCGCGCGCAGCCCGCACGCATCCGGTCCTTCGAGCTCGCGAAGCACGCGGCGCCCCAGATCGCGGATGTCGTCGCCGCGTTCCTGGAAGCTCTCGCCCTCGAGCGCTTGGAACCTCGCTTCCCAGCGGCGGAACACCGTCCTCACCGCCTCGGACGCCGAGAGCAGCGACGAGCGCAGCGCATCCTCGAGATCGGGAGACGCGAGCACTCCGTCGAGCATCAGCTGGTGGGCATGGAAGATCTCGGCGAGGCTCGGCGCGAGCTGCTCCTTCACGCGGCGCGCCGACTCCTCGAGATCCTCGCGAGCCCGCGCGAAGGCCTGGCGGATCCGCTCCCACTCGGCGTCGACCTGGCGGGCCTCGATGCGAGCCGGGCCGACGCTGGTCTCGAGGATGTCGCCGGTGATCCACGCGGTGCCACGGGCGAGCCCGGGCGAGATGCGCACCCCGCGCAGCTCCACGTGCATGGCGGCTTCAGCCAACGGGAATCACCTCGTGGAACTTGGCGAGGTCGACGATCATGTCGCCATCGGGCGTCTCGGAGACGATGTCGGCCAGGCGCGAACCCCACGCCACGGCCCCTGGAAACCACGTGTTCCTCGCGTGCACCTGCTGCAGCGAGGTGTCGTCGATGCCGACCACCTCGAGCTGCAGCTCGGCGTCCGCCGTCGCCAGCATCAGGGCGTCGTAGCCGTGGAGGGGACTACCCTCCACGATCCGGTGCATGACCGTCCACGCGCGCGACAGCGCCGGAGCGCGCCGGCGCACCAGCGGCAGCTCCTCGAGGCGATAGAGGGTCATCCCCTCGGCGGTCTCGGTCCGCCGGGTGAGGCTCAGGCGGAACTGCGCGTCGACGATGTTGCCGCGCCGCTCGTTCCCCACCCGCAGCATCAGCGTCGGGATACCGTCCATGGGCCCGATGGCCACCTTGGAGGAGAAGGCCAGTCGCGCCCGCGTCTGCGAGAAGCGCACGAACACCAGCCCGGTCGCGAGCGCGGTGACCACCAGCCCGGCCACCGACTCGGCCACCACCAGCCCGTTGGCGGCTCGCGTGACCGGATACATGTTTCCGTACCCGATCGTCCCCATCGTCTGTACGCTGAAGAAAAAGGCATCGAGCAGCGAGCCTGGTGTCGCGTTAGCGACGCCGCCGACCCAGAGATAGAGCAGCGCGAACAGCAGGTTGAGCAGCAGGTAACCGCCCACGATGATCGCGAACGCCGCCCACCACGGCACGCGCAACAGCGCGTGATAGAGATCGTGCATCCCGGGAGCCGGAACGCCGACCACATGGACGTTGTAGCCGAGCGTCCGGGTGGTCTCCTTGCGATTCGCTTTCACGATCGGCGAAGCATAGCGACTGCGCCCGGAGCTGGCCTCGAACGAACGTCGATGCGCGCGCGATGAAGGAAACCAGCTCGCCACCGTACCGGGTGGAGCGCGTCGATCTCGACGACGGCCGCACGGCACTCCGGTTCTCGGGCGAGCTCAAGTTCCGGGCGTGCTTCGCGTCCTGGCAGGAGGTGCGCCGGCTCGCCCGCTCGATCCCCGCCGGGCGACGGGTCGAGATCGACCTTTCGGGCGTCGAGCACCTCGACGGCGCGGCGACCGCGCTCTTGCTCGAGCTTCGCACCGAGCTCTCCTCTGCGGCGGCCACACCGGAGATCGTGGGCGCGCGCGGACCGGTGCGGGCGATGCTCGATCTCTACGGCGCCCACCCGCCGCGGCCGAGCTCGCGTCCGCCGCCGCGCGGGATCGGGATCCTCGACCAGATCGGCCGCGAGACGCTCACCATCTTCGCCGAGAGCAAGGCTCTCGACTTCGTCGGCGACGTGGCGGTCGCGTGCGCGCAGGCGGTGCGCTGGCCGCGGCTCGTCCAGTGGGCCGACCTCGCGAAGCTCGTGGAGCGCGCCGGAGCGGACGGAGTCCCGATCGTCCTCATCATCAATCTGCTGGTGGGCTTGGTTACGGGCTTCCAGGCCGCGCTGCAGCTCAAGCAGTTCGGCGCCAACATCTTCGTCGCCGATCTGGTGGGGCTCTCGATCACCCGCGAGCTCGCGCCGCTCATGACGGCGATCATCATCGCCGGCCGCTCGGGGGCGGCGTTCTCGGCCGAGCTCGGCACCATGCGGGTCTCGGAGGAGATCGACGCGCTGCGCACGCTGGGCCTCGATCCGTTCCATTTCCTGGTGATCCCGCGGGTGCTGGCGCTGGTGCTGATCGCGCCGCTGCTCACGATCCTCGGCGATCTGGTGGGGATCGCGGGCGGGCTGCTGGTGGCCATGCTGAGCCTCGACCTGACCGCGCACGCGTATCTGGTCGAGGTCCAGAAAGCTGTCGACGTGTGGGACGTGTCGTCGGGATGCTTGAAGGCGGCGGTGTTCGGCCTCAATATCGGCCTGATCGCGTGTCAGCGCGGGCTCGGCACCCAGGGCGGCGCCGAGGGAGTCGGGCGCGCCACCACGTCGGCCGTGGTCACCAGCCTGTTCGCCATCGTCATGGCCGACGCGGTCTTCACGGTGCTCTTCAATGCCTTCGGACTCTGAGCCGCCCACGCCGCCGACGGTCGCGCCGATGATCGACGTCGAGCGGCTCACCATCGGTTACGGCAACACGGTGGTGCTCGAGGACCTCGATTTCGCGGTGGCGGCCGGCCAGGTGTTCGCGATCCTGGGCGGCAGCGGCTCCGGCAAGTCGACACTGCTCCGCCATCTGATCGGGCTCGAGGAGCCGATGGGCGGCCGGATTCGCATCCAGGGCGCGACGCCGCAGCGCAGCGGCCCGCCGACCTACGGCGTGCTCTTCCAGTCGGGCGCCCTCTTCGGCTCGATGACGCTGTTCGACAACGTGGCGCTGCCACTCCGAAAATGGACACGCCTCGACGCCGGCGCGCTCGACACGATCGTGCGCTCCAAGCTGCGCGTGGTCGGCCTCGAAGGCTTCGAGCACCATCTCCCGGCCGAGATCTCGGGCGGCATGAAGAAGCGTGCCGGCATCGCGCGAGCGCTGGCGCTCGACGCACCGCTCTTGTTCCTGGACGAGCCATCGGCCGGCCTCGACCCCGTGAGCTCGGCCGAGCTCGACGAGCTCATCCTCACGCTCAACCAGAGCCTCGGCGTCACCACCGTGATCGTGACCCACGAGCTCGCGAGCATCTTCGCGATCGCGGGAGAGTGCATCCTGCTCGACGGCCACACCCGCGGCGTCATCGCGCGCGGCCGGCCCGCCGAGCTCCGCGACGGCGACCCCGATCCGCGGGTGCGCGCCTTCTTCAACCGCGACCCGCGAGCGGCGTGACATGGCGCACACCACCGCCACCAACCACTGGAAGCTGGGACTCTTCGTGGTGATCTCGATCTCCGCGGGCATCGGCACGGTGTTCTGGCTCGGCGCGCACCGCTTTCAGCGCGAGTCCTTTCAGGCCGTCACCTACTTCGACGAGTCCGTGCAAGGGCTCGACGTCGGCTCGCCGGTCAAGTTCCGCGGTGTGACACTCGGCACCGTGGCCGACATCACCATCGCACCCGATCACCGGCACGTGCAGGTGACCTCCGACATCTACGTCGACCAGCTCGCCCACCTCGGGCTCGAGACACCGGTTCCGCGGCGCGGCGCGACCTTCGTCGATGCCAACCTCCGGGTGCAGCTGGTCGCCGCGGGAATCACCGGAGTCCGCTTCCTGCAGGTCGATTTCTTCGACCCGGAGCGATACCCCGCGCCCACGCTGCCGTTCACGCCGCCGCCCAACTACGTGCCCTCCGCGCCCTCGACGTTGAAGGGGCTCGAGGACGCGGCGGTCGAGATCCTGAACCGGTTCCCGGCGGTGGAAGACGGAGTGACGCAAGCGGCCGCCGACCTCCGCAAGACGCTCGCCGCGGTCGACCGTCTGTCGACCACGCTGAGCGCCGAGAACGGCTCGTTCAACGCGCTGCTGGTGCAGCTCCGCAATGCCGCGGCGCACGCCCAGACCGCGCTCGACGCCGCTCAGCTCGGCGCCACCGCCGCGTCGGTTCGCAGCGCGGCCGGGGCCTTCGGCGGAGCCGCGACGTCGGTCGGAAGCGCCGCCAGCTCGGTGGGAAACGCGGCCACCCAGGTGGACGACGTTCGCGACGAGCTGCGACAGAGCCTGATCGCGCTACGTGAGGCGCTCGAATCGGTGCGAACGCTGGCGGATTCGCTGCAGCGCGACCCCAGCGCGATCCTCCGCGGTCCACGTCCCGATCCGGCACCGGACGCCGAGGCACGCTGAGATGAGACGCTCGCGCTGGCTCGGGATCGCGGCGCTCTTGACCGCCGGTTGCGTGGCACGGGATGCGGCGGAGCCGCGGTTCTTCCGCCTCGACGTCGCCGCGCCCCCGGCGGCCGCGACCAGCGAAGCGATCGGCGCGGCGCCATCCCCTGCACCGTACGCGGCGAACCTCCACTCGTTGCACCTGCGCTCGGTCACCGGCGCGCCGTTCCTGCGGGAACGCATCGTGTGGCGATCGTCGCCGGTCGAATATCACTTTTACGAGCAGCGCCGCTGGCTCGAGCTGCCGGCCGCCTACGTGGAAAGGTCGCTGGTATCCTCGCTCCGGGCCACCGGTGCGGTCATCCTGTCGGACGACGGAACGGCGCCGGCGCTGACGGCCGAGGTCGATGCATTCGACGAGGTCCGGTCACCGGCCCACGTGGCCCAGGTGAGCGTGCACGTGGTGCTGCGCGGCTCCGATCGGCGGCCGCTCCTCGACCAGGCGTTCACGGTGGATGAGCCGATCGTCGACGACGATCCGCTCACCATGACCCGTGCCATGGGACACGCGGTCGGCGAGACCAGCTCGCGGATCGCGACCGCGGTCGCGGCGTCGCTCGTGGCGGCGCCGCCAAGCGGCCGGTGATCCTTCGCGCCTGCCGGTGGCGCGAAGACACCAGGGAGTATCCCCCAAGCCAAAACAGGACGGATTCCGATGGTACAATTCCCCACAGGCAAATAACGTCGGTCCTGTTTCGACTCTCCGGGATCGACTCGCAAGGGTGGATCGAGAGGTGGTCATCTGCATCTAGCGACGGCGTGACGAGCAAAGACGGAGGGGCCCGCCTTGCAATCGGATCGTGAAGCGAAACCGGTCGTACGACATACGTCCGTGGCGACTCATCGCCCGCGGGCGCACGAGTCACTGCAGCCGCCGCGGTCCGGCGAGCTCGACGGGCTCGTGGGCCAGGCCGCACCGGTCTCGCTGTCACGTCGCTCGCGACCCTCGCCGCCGCAAGCGACGCAACCGGAACCGGCTCGAGCGCCGTGGACGGGCGGACGCCTCGCCTACCTGGTGATGCGCTTTCCGGCCATCACCGAGACGTTCATCTTGCGCGAGATGGTCGAGCTCGAGCGCCAGGGACTGCCGGTCGAGCTGTTCGTCGTCATTCCGCAATCGGAGAGGGTCGTGCATCCCGACGCCCTCGGCTACCTCGATCGCATCCACACCGCACCTTTTCTATCGCCCGCCGTCGCGATGCAGAATCTGCGCTGGCTCGCGAAGAACCCGCGAGCCTACGCCAGCCTCTGGCTCGAGACGGTGAAGCATTTCTGGCGCAACCCGAAGCAACTCGCACGGGGGCTGGCACTCATCCCCAAGGCCGCGGCGTTCGCGGCTCGCATGCAAGCCCTGGGCGTCGCCCACGTCCATGCCCACTACGCGACCCACACGGCCTTCATGGCGCGCGCGATCCACCGGCTCGCGGGGATCGGCATGAGCTTCACCGCGCACGCGCACGACATCTACCTGCACCGGGAGATGCTGTCCGAGAAGCTCGACGCGAGCCGCTTCGTGGTCACGATCTCCGAGTTCAACCGCACCTGGCTCGAGCGCTACTGCAAGGACCGGTCGGCGAGCAAGATTCACGTGGTGCGGTGCGGCGTCTTTCCCGAACGGCACGAGCCCGGCCCCGCCCGCTACACGGGCGGCGGGACCGCCGAACGGTTCCGCGTGATCACCGTCGCGAGCCTCCGCGACTACAAGGGCATCCCGGTACTGATCGAGGCCTGCCGGCTCCTGAAGGAGCGGATCCCCGGGCTCGAGTGGCAGCTCATCGGCGGCGGCCCCGACCGCAAGCAGCTCGAGGAGCAGATCGCGCACGCGGGCGTGGAAGACGTGCTGGCTCTCGCGGGGCCGCGGCCGGAGGACGAAGTCGCGCTTCACATGCAGAGATCGGACGCGTTCGTGCTCACCAGCATCGTGACGGCGAGCGGCCGCATGGAAGGGATCCCGGTGGCGCTCATGGAGGCCATGGCCTCGGGCTTGCCGGCCGTGGCCACGGACATCTCGGGGATCGGCGAGCTGGTGCTCGACGGCGAGACCGGCTGGCTGGTGCCCCCCGGCGACCCGGTGGCGATCGCGAATGCACTCGCTCAGGTCCACGACGATCCGACCGAAGCCGGGCGCCGCGCTCGCAGAGGCCGGGCGCGGGTGCTGGGCGAGTTCACCGTGCCGGCCAACGTCGCTCGGCTGCGCATACTGCTGCAGGAAGCGCTGCGAACCGTCCCTGACGAACCGCTGACAATCGCCGGAGCGGTGCGCCATGCGATGGTGTCCCAACCAATGCCGTAGCGTCACGCGTTCGAGAATTCTTTCTTCCTGGTAATGGCGTTTTTGCACCATATGGCGTAAACACGCCACACATGGTGCATTTCCCGCGCAAGCGCGGAAGTCGACTCGCGTTTCGGGTTCGGAAGTTCTTTCAAAACGCCCTCGAACGATTTCCGACCCGCATCCCGCTCGGGGCTTTTGCGGGATTCGAGCAGCTCCGTCGGGTGACGCCCAGCGGAATGCTTGCATGCCTCCGTCGAGACGATTCGTGACCTTCCGTTAAAGTCGCGCGCAACGCGATGCGGATTCTCCGCACCGCAACAACCCAAACCTCGGTGGCTCCTCCGCCGCCTCGTGCCGGCCTCGCGGCCCGCACGCCGGGAGTCGTGTGCGCTGTGACTCCCGGATTCGGCGACGGCGGACCGTCCGAGCGATGAGAGGAAGAAAGCGAAATGAAGGCGCGACCCTCGTCACCACGCCTTGCCGCAACCCGGCGCCCGTCGTTCGGCGTCGTGGTGTTCGCTGCGATTCTCGCGACCCTCACGCTGCGCGCGCCAGCGCACGCCGCATACGTGACCACCAACGTGACCCCGACCTCGTTCACGGTGTCGTGGGGAACGACCGGAAGTCAGCCGCTCTCGGTGCTGGCGATCCAGGATTCCTCGGGGACCTCGGTGGACCTGACCAAGGCACAGCACTACACGCCGGTGTCCACCGGGTACCACGCGAACTTCCACTTCCAGGTGCCACAGGGCCTGGACGTCGCGGGTGCCTCGGGCCTGGCGCTCGCCGCGAACTTCTGGGGGCCGCTCCGCTCGGTTCAGGAGTGGACCTTCCAGGTGCGCGACCAGGTGGCGCAGAGCTGGGTGACCCTCGGCTACAACGACATCACCACCGCGCACACCTGGACCTCCCTCAACTTCCCACTCTCCGGAGTGTTCTCACGGTTCGTGAGCAGCACCGGTGACATCGAGATGCGGTACTTGACGTCCGGGTCGGTCGAGGGCACCAACCTCGACTTCCTGGCGTTCGCGGTCACCACCTACACGGCCAACCCGCCGCCTCCGACCGGCGGCACCTCGGGCGTTCGCACCGAATTCGACGGTGATTTCTCGAACACCCCCGACCAGGTGAATCTGGTCGTGAACTTTCACGACCTCCAGGTCACCAGCATGGGTCCCAGCAAGATCGCGGCGCTGCACGCGGCCAACCCGTCGTCGGTGATCTACCACTATCAAAAGGTGGGTGGCGGCGACAGCAGCGACACGCGATGGAGCCAGGAGAAAAGCCTCCTCTGGTACGGTCCCAGCGGAAACCCCGTGACGCAGTCGGAGAACGGCTGGTACTGGTTCGACATCATCACCGCCTCGACCCGCAACGCCTGGATACCGATCCTGATCGCGGACATCCAGGACGAGCTGGCCCAGGGCTACGACGGGGTCTACCTCGACGACGTGGCGGTCATCGACCCGAGCCTGATCACCGAATACCCGTCCAACTACAGCGACTCCGCGTACTACTCGGCGCTCGGCAAGGTGCTGTCCGCGGTGCGCGCGGCGCTCCCCGGCACCAAGATCCTGATCAACTCGTACACCGGCGGCGCCGCTCCGGGGCTGCGTGGAATGGAGCTCTTGCAGTACTGCGACGGCATGGCGTTCGAGGCGTTCAGCATGAAGGCCTCGACCAAGTTCATGGACCCCACTCGCTGGCTGCAGCAGGTGCACGACTTCGAGAGCACGCTCGCGCAGGGCAAGATCGCGGTGGGGATCGATTACCTGGCGAGCACCGACATGCAGCGCCGCATGTTCTCGCTCGGTTCCTACCTGATCGCCAACGGAAACCTCGCCTACCGCCGCTACGCTCCGACCGACATCAGCACGTCGCTCCAGCAATTCCCGGAGGACTCGCTGGCGATCGGAAAGGCTCAGGGCGCGGCGGTCGAACGCTCGGACGGGCTGGTGGTCCGCGTCTACGGCAACGGCACCGTGGTCGTGAATCCCAACTCGTCACCCATCACCTATTCGATGGGCAGCGGCTCGTGGCAGAACCTGGTGCTCAAGGGCGGCGGTGCGTATCCGAACGCCGGCTCGGTCACCTGGGCCAACATGAGCGGGACGTCGGTATCCCTACCGGCCAACTCGGCGGTGGTGGTGCGCCCGGCTCAGTGAGCGCCCTCGAGCGGGTCGATGGCACGAACGCGCCACGGAGTTTTTCTTAGCTCAAAAAGGGGATCGATCCGATGGACGCGCCGTCGCCGCGTTTCTACGCTGAGCCAACGCAACTGCGGAGGCTCGACGATGACGGAAGCGGAAATCGAAGCCCGGGTATTCGAGGTCGTGGCCGATCAGCTGGGAGCGGACCTCGGGACGCTCACGCTCGAGACCCGGTTCGTGGAGGATCTCGGCGCGGACTCGCTCGACCTGATCGAGCTGTTGCTCGCACTCGAGGAGGAATTCTGCGCAGCGAGCGACGAAGAGGACGCGAGCGCCGTCGCCACGGTCGAGCACGCCGTGATCTGCGTGCTGCGGATGCTGGAGCCGGAAGACTCCGCGGGCTCGGAGACCGATCCAATCCCGGCCATGGACTCGCTCGAGGCCTCGGGCTCGATCCCGGTGAATCTGCTGCGCGCTACCCGCTAGCCGCTCCGCCAGCTAGGGAACCGTCAGGGTCCATCGCGACGCATCGCCGGTCTCGAAGCCGTCCGCGAAGATCTCGATGCCGTAGGACGCCGTCAGGCTGGCGTTCGTCGCGGGCGCCACCACGTTGTGCGAGCCCGGGCCGCCGTCCGACCACCTGACGAAGTCGTAGTCGGTGCCGTTCAGGTTCTGGGTCGAGGCCGCGGTGAGCGACTGGCTCGATCCCACGATCGCGGTGCGCTGGAACGGCGTGGGCCCGGTCTCCGATCCGACCGAGACCGAGAGCCCCGGGGGAACCGACTCGACGTCGAGCTGCACCGTCTGCGGCTGGATGTCGAGCGTGGTGGTGGCGCTCATGCCGTCCGAATCGACCACCGTGAGTGAGATCTCCAGATAGGACGGGTAATCGTGGTCGGGCGCGGCGAAGGACCCGAACGTGACCCCGTCGTAAGCGGACAAGTAGTGGGTGTGGCAATCGCTGGGACAGTGAAAGAGCACGATCTGCCAGTGGAAGGCGCTCGGCGGTAGTGAGCCGTCCTGCGCGTCGTTGGCGTGACCCGAGAAGGAAATCGTGTCGCCGACCTTCCAGGTGAGGCTCGCCGCCGGCGTCGTGATGGTCGGCACCGGCGGCGTGTTGGGCACGTGGACCTGCAAGGTCGCGGTGCTGGATGCGCCGTGCGGGTCGGTCACGCGCAGCGCGACCGTCGGATCTCCGTCCGTCGTGTAGGTGTGGACCGGCGTCGGCGAGATCGAGTCGCCGAACACGCCGTCGCCGTCGAGATCCCAGCTGTAGGTGAGCGTGTCTCCCGGGTCGGCGTCGCTCGACTGGGTGCCGTCGAAGTGCACCTGGAGCGGCGCCGGGCCTCCCGTCACGTCGGCCTGGATGCGCGCGATGGGCGGCTGGTTCCCGGCGAAATACTGGATGCGCCGGATGGTGCCACCGACCAGGTCCGCGTAATAGAGGTCTCCATCCGGTCCGACCTGGATGTCGACCGGTCCCGGGATGGCGGAGGCGAGCGTCGTCACCGTGGATGGATCGGGATCGCCGTTCGCGTCCTTGCCCATCGTCCAGATGCAATCGCGCGAGTAGTCCCCGAAGGCGAGCCTCCCCTTGTACGAGGCCGGGAACGTGGTGGCGTCGAGGAACGCGATTCCCGTGATGGAGGCGCTGGTGCCCCCGCCGCAGGCCTCGGGATCGGGGATGGCGTCGTGGTTGAACGCGTAAAACGGGGGTGTCGTGGATCCCGGCGTGGCGTAGAGGGCGTCGCAGATCGCGAGGTGCGCGGCCGCGAAGCTCTTCTGCGGGTCGGGGCCTTCGTAGCAAGGCCAGCCGAAATTCGGGATGGGCGCCGCGGTGGGATCGGCGATGTGATCGATCTCTTCCCACTCGTCCCAGCCGACGTCGGCGATCCACAGCTCGTTGGTGCCCGGGCGAAAGGTGAAGCGATACGGGTTGCGCAGGCCGTAGGCGATGATCCGGTCGTCGTCCCCGATGGCGCCGCCGAAGAGCGGATTGCTCGGCAGCGCGGCGCCGGTGTCGGGGTCGACGCGCAGGATCGCTCCGTTGAGTCCCGTGGGATCTCCGGAGGTGCCGAGGTCCTGCGCGCGCAGCGCACCTCCCTCCGCGGTGGGTGGCGTCTCGATCCCGCCCACGCCGTTCGGCGGGTCTCCGCACGGATTCCTGGGAGTCGGGCTGCCCGGCGAACCGCCGCCCTGCCCCCAGTCCGCGAACGTGAAGCTGGCACCTTCGCCGCCGCTCACGTAGAGCGCGCCGTCGAGTCCGAACTGGAGATCGCCCATCCCGTGCGACGGGTACTGCTGGCACCACTCGCCCGAGATCAGCACGTCTTCCGGTGCCGCGAGGGTGTTGCCCGGGCCCACGGTCAGCCGCGACAAGCGCCCGGTCACGACACACCCGTCGGTGGTTCCGCCCGGGATGCTCGGGCACTGGTCGTTCCAGACGGGCGCGGTTCCGCCGGGGGGCGCGTCGTAGGTGTAGAGAATCCAGATGTAGGGGCGGACCGGAAACTGCGGGTCGATGGCGAGGCCCAAGAGCCCACGATCCCAGTACGAATTCACCTCGGTGCGAAGGTCGGCGAGGACGTCCGGCGTGGTGTCCGAAAGGTTATCGAACACCTTGACCAGGCCGTCCTTCTCGGCGACGAACACCCGCCCGTCGGGAGCGAACCGAACCGCCGTCGGAAAGCTCAAGCCGCTCCACGCGACGAACTCCTGGAAACGAGGCGGAAGATTCGCGGCGAATCCCGCACGAGCCGCGACCAGCAGCAACGCCGCCGCGAGCCCCGGCCAACAAAGGCGGCACATGCTCGGAGCGCGGCGAAGTACGGCTCTCTCGATCACGAGTGTTTCCAGTACGTCGAACGTGGCGAACATCCGGGAGCTTTTGAATGGCGCGAACGCACCAACGACATTCCCCGTAGACGACACTTTGATAGTCGTGGCACGGCGATCGGCACCAGCCGGTCGGAGGCTGCATGACTTCACGACCCAGGCGCGCGACCACCCGACACACGCACGCCCATCGCGAGGCGACGATCCGGCGCCGGGCCGCGCCGACGCGTTCCGGAGTGTCGCGCGAGCTCGAAGACCTGATCCGCGCAGCGCGCGACGACCTGCGCGAGTGCCTCGATCAGGTCCAGAGCACGCGCGACGAGCTGCGGGTCGCCCGCGAGGCCGACCTCGGCGCTCGTCGATCGGCGCTAGAACGGCCCCAGCGGTCAGAGCGGCCGGACTGCCGTCTCGCGGAGGAGATCCACCGGCATCTGGCGGTCGAGGAGGACATCCAGCGGATGGTCGAATCCGAGCAACGACGGATCGGCCAGGATCTCCACGACGAGATCGGGCAGGAGCTCACGGCGATCCATTTCCAGGTCCACAACCTGCGCGATTCCCTGGCCGAGGCGGACCGGCCGGAGACCGATGCGGTCGACCAGATCGCGATGCGAGTCGCTCGGCTTCACCACCGCCTGCGGGCCGTCACCCGCACGCTGGTGCCCGTGCAGCTCGAGAGCCACGGATTCCGCCAGGCGGTCCAGAGCCTGGCCGAGGATCTGAGCTCGCTCTACGAGGTCGACGTGGCGTGCGCGATCGAGCGGGACGACCTCTTCGAGCCGACCGATTCGCTGGTGGCGACCCATCTCTACCGGATCGCCCAGGAGGCCATGACCAACGCCGTCAAGCACGGGCGGCCGCGGCACATCGGCATCCGGCTCGACACCGTCGATTCCGGCATCGTGCTGGAGGTGAGCGACGACGGCGCCGGCCTGGATCGCACCGACGGCTCGCCTGCCCGGCTCGGAACGCGGATCATGCGCCACCGGGCGCGGATCATCGGCGGCCATCTGACCATCGAGCCTCGGCCGCGCGGCGGCACCGTGGTCCGGTGCCTGGTTCCCGCGCCGCGGGCGGCACGGTGAGGGGCGCCGAGAGCGCGGTACGGATCGAGGCGCCGGCCGGCGCGCGTCGAGCGCCAGCCCGAGCTGTGCGGCGAAGCGGAGGATGTTCCGGGGGCGATGAGCGCCGTGACCTCGCTCCGCCCCGACGTCGTCATCGTCGATCTCTCGCTGCGGCGCGGCGACGGTCTCGACCTGGTGAAGCGGCTGCACGCGCAGAAGGCTCCGGTTGCGACGCTGGTGTCGTCGATGCACGACGAATCCGTCTATGCCGAGCGCGCGCTCGAGGCCGGCGCACTCGGCTACGTGGGCAAGCACGAGCTGCCGGAGAGGCTCATCGAGGCGATCCGCGCCGTGCTGGCGGGGAGGATCTACCTGAGCCCGCCCATGACCGAGCGGCTCGTGGGCCGTCACGCCCGGGCACGGCAGGCCGACCTACCCTCACCGGTCGGTTCTCTCACCGACCGCGAGCTCGAGGTGTTCCGGCTCATCGGCGGCGGTCTCTCCACGCGCGAGATCGCCGAGCACTTGTGCCTGAGCATGAAGACCATCGAGTCCCATCGCGAGAATCTGAAGTGGAAGCTCCGGGTCCGGACCGCCCTCGAGCTCACCCACAAGGCCGTGCAGTGGGTGATCACCAACCCTTGAGCGCCGTTCGTTCGCGTTTTTGCCCGAAATCGGCCGAAAACGAGCGGTTCACGGGCTCGGGCCGGGGCATGAAACTTGCGCTGTTCGCTCGCCGCCATGCCCGTGCTCGACCGGACCGCGAACGCGGCAGAGCGGCGCCGCTCGCTCGACACGTCGCCGCGACGCAGCCGTGAGCTGCGCACCATCGTCGCGGTGGTTTCGGTCTACTGCCGGGGCAACCACCGGCGGCACGCGGAGCTCTGCTCCGGGTGCGTCGAGCTCACGGAGTACGCTCGGAAAAGGCTCGAGCGCTGTCCATTCCAGGACCGGAAGCCGACCTGCGCCACCTGTCCGATCCACTGCTATCAGCCACGAATCCGCGAGCAGGTGCGCGCGGTGATGCGCTACTCCGGGCCCCGCCTCCTTTGGCGGCACCCGATCCTGATGCTGCGCCACTGGCTCGACGAGCGAAAGCCACTGTCACCATTCGGTACGGTGGCCCCTGAGCGAAGCGGCACGGCTGGGTGACGTTTCGCCGTATTTCACGCTCGAAACGCCCAGAACACGCGATCTCTCGCCCACCGCGCCGAAGGTACGGCGCTTGCTCAAGTAAGGCCCTCACCCACAAGGGGGCCTCCATGAAAAGGCTCATTGCACGCCTCGCCTCGCTCGAGCTCGCGGTGGTGCTGCTGGTCTTGCTGCTGCTCGGGCTCGCGGCGGGGACCATCCTCGAATCTTCCCGGGGCAGCGAAGTCGCAGGGCGCTACGTCTACTACGCCAGCTGGTTCCTGGCGCTCGAGGTCGCGTTCGCCATCAACGTGCTCGCCTCGATCGCGCTCCACTTCCCGTGGGGCAGCCAACGCATCGGCTACCTGCTGACCCACGGCGCGCTCGCCGTGATCCTGATCGGCGCCGCGACCACCTTCCTCGCGAAGCGCGAGGGACAGCTCGAGCTCTGGGAAGGCCAGACCGGCAACCAGATCGTGCGCTACGACCGCGAGCAGCACGTTTCGGTGCGTGTCGAGCTGCCGTTCTCGATCAAGCTCGACGACTTCCGGGTGAGCTACTACCCGGGAACGATGCGACCCGCGAACTTCCAGAGCGACGTCCAGGTCGTCGATGCCACGGGCCACGCGCGAAGTGAGGGCATCTGGATGAACCATCCGCTCACCGTCGACGGATGGCGGTTCTTCCAGTCGAGCTACCGTCAGGAGCGATGGCGGGAAGCCACGGTGCTCTCGGTCTCGAAGGACCCAGGCCAGCCGATCGTGTTCGCCGGCTACGGATTGCTGATCGCCGGCATGACCACGGTGCTCGGGACTCGCGCCGCGCAGAGCCGCCGTCGCGCCAAGCCGGTCGCGACGCTGCCGAAGCAACCGAAGCGAGCGGCCGAGCACCGGCACGCCAAGATCGCCGCCGGACTGGTGCTCGGGGCACTCGCGTGCGGCTCGCATCCAGCGCGCGCCGCGGATGCCACGCTCGCCGCGCTGGCGCGCCTCCCGGTCCAGCACGACGGCCGGGTGATGCCACTCGACACGCTCGCCCGCGAGGCGGTCTGGAATGTGACCGGCGACCACGCGTGGCGCGGCGCAGATCCGGTCGCCACCGTCACGTCGTGGGCGTTCGCCCGCGACGCCGCCGCGCAGGCGCCGGTGGTGAAGATCGGCAGCGCCCAGCTCGCCGCGGCCGCGGGCCTCGCCACTACCACCACGCACGCGTCGTTTCAGCAACTCGTGTCGAGCCGCGCGGTGCTCGGGCTGATCGAGCGAGCGCATCAGGCGGAGGAGAATCATCAGCCACGCAGCGGCGTGCTCGCCGCCGCGGAGAAGCTCGAGAACCGGTTGCTGTGGCTGCAGCGGTTCCTCGACGGCAGTGCCATCCGCCCCATTCCCGCCGCCGACGTGAACGCGAAGTGGGGCGTCCCCGCCTCGGTCGACGCGCCGACCTTGCTCGGGCTCGCGAATGGGCCGCGCCTGGCGGGCTGGCCCGCGGCCTCCGCGATCCAGCGCGAGATCGTGCTCAACGCGGTGCATCCGATGCGCATCGCCGGGATCGTGCTGGCGCTGGCGCTCGCGGCGTCGCTCGCCGGATGGAACCGCGGCAGCCGCGCGCTCGACGCGGTCGCGCTCACGGGACTGGTGACCGGCTTCGCGACGCTGACGTGGGGCATCGGCATGCGCTGGCTCGTCGCGGGGCGGATCCCCGCGTCCAACCTCTACGAGTCGCTGCTCTTCCTGGCGTGGGGAGTCGGGCTCTTCGCGGTGCTGGCGCTGATCGGGATCCGGAACCGGCTGGTGGTGCTCAACGCCGCGGCGCTCGGCGCCTTCACCTTGCTGCTCACCGACCAGCTCCCCATCGACGGCTTCGTGCACCCGGTGGCGCCGGTGCTCGCCGGAACGCCGTGGCTCGCGATCCACGTGCCGATCATCATGGTCAGCTACGCGGTGCTGGCGCTGGGCGTGGTGGTGGCGCACATGGAGATCGGCTACCGGATCTTCTCGCCCAAGCGCACCGAGCTGATCGGCCGCATGAGCGAGCTGCTCTACTGGTACGTACTGATCGGCTCGATGTTGCTGGTGACCGGCATCCTGACCGGCTCGATGTGGGCGGCGTCGTCGTGGGGACGCTACTGGGGCTGGGACCCGAAAGAGGTCTGGTCGCTGGTCGCGTTCCTCGCCTACGTCGCGATCCTGCACGCGCGCTGGAACGGCATGCTGAGCCGCTTCGGCGTCGCGGCGATGAGCATCGTGGCATTCCAGGCCATCCTCATGACCTACCTCGGCGTGAACTTCGTGCTCACCACCGGCATGCACTCGTACGGCTTCGGCGACTCGCCGATCGTGGCCTGGATGATCGCGGTAGCAACGGCGGAAGGCGCCTTCCTGGCGCTCGGTCTGGTCGCACGCCGGAAGTACGGGCACGGGCCGCGGCTGGCCGTCGCCCGCTGATCGGTTGAACCGCCGCCTCAGAAGCACCCGACAGACCGGCGGGCCGCGCTCCGTCGAAGTTTTGACACTCACCACGAGGGAGACCTCGTGAGTGGCTCCCACGCGGCTGCCACGGGCGTCCGTCGCGCGGCAAAAACTGAAGCGAAATTAGTTTCTTATCGCGGTGTTGCGAGGTCGTTTCGGTTCGCCCGGGGGCGCCTCACCAGCCCTGGCGCGGCTGTTGCTTCACGAGGCGTCGACCGGTACCAACGGAGGACGAGACGAATGTCTGAGCTGGGTGGTCCAGAAATTCGCGATGACGGGCAAGGCACCGACCTACCCCCGGTCGACTCGCTGATGGCCAGAGCCGACTCGCCGGACGAGGTGCTGACCCTCGACGAGCCGGAGGCCGTGGAGCCGCTGCGGCTGGATGCGGCGCTCCCGGAGGAAATCGCGCCGACCGTGAAGCCGGGCGACATCGCCGGCGCACCCGACGCGGTCGAGACCCGCGAGCGGCGCCTGCTCACGGCTCCCCTGACCCTCGAGCTGCTCGACAAGACCGTGCGCGAGGCGCGCGCCGCGCGCTCGTCCGCGCTGCAGGTGCTGATCGACCGCGACCAGCACAGCGAGTACGCGGTCGCGGAGGCGTACTCGCGCTGGCTCTCGATCCCGCACGTCAAGCTCGACTCGGTGGTCATCGAGCCGGAGGCAATCAAGGCGATCTCCGAGGAGATGGCGCGCCGTCACGTGTGCGTGCCGGTCAAGGTCGACCGCCGCTCGGTGTCGCTGGCGATGGGCGATCCGTCGGACTTCGCCGCGATCCAGGCGGTGCAGTTCAGCTCCGGTCTCGCCGTGGTGCCCGTGGCCGCGACCCGTGGCGAAATCCTGCGCGCCATCGACCGCTACTACAACACCGACAACCGCTTGCGCGACGTGCTCAACAAGCTGAGCCAGGCCGCCGACCTCTCGTTCCTGTCGACCGAGGAAGGCGTCACCCTCGATCCGCAGTCGACGCGCGCCGCGGCCGACGCCGCGCCGGTGGTGCAGCTCTGCAACGGCCTGTTGCTCGACGCCGTGAACATGCGCGCCAGCGACCTGCACGTCGAGCCCGAGCAGAATCAGGTGGTGGTGCGTTGCCGTGTCGACGGCAAGCTGCGCGAGCACATGAAGCTCCCCAAGTGGCTGCAGGATCCGGTCACGGTGCGCTTCAAGATCCTCGCGGCGCTCGACATCGCGGAGCGCCGGCTGCCGCAGGACGGCCGCATCAAGGCCAACTTCCGCGGCCGCTCGATCGACATCCGCGTCGCGACGCTCAAGACCCAGTACGGCGAGAAGATCGTGCTCCGTCTGCTGGGCGGCCAGGACATCCCGAACTTCCGCGGCATGGGTCTCACCGAGCGCCAGACGCGGCTCCTGGAGGACGCGCTCGGCCAGCCCCAGGGAATGATCCTGGTCACCGGCCCCACCGGCGCCGGCAAGACCACCACGCTCTACTCGATGCTCAACCGGCGCCGCACGCCGGACGAGAACATCATCACCATCGAGGATCCGATCGAGTACGAGATCCCGGGCGTCAACCAGGTCCAGGTCAACACCAAGGCCGGGCTCACGTTCGCGAAGACCTTGCGCTCGATCCTGCGCCAGGACCCGGACGTGGTCATGATCGGCGAGATGCGCGATCTGGAGACCGCGGAGATCGCGTTCCGCGCGGCCATGACAGGCCACCTGGTGCTCAGCACGCTGCACACCAACAGCGCCCCGGCCACGATCATCCGCTTGCTCGACCTCGGCGTCGACCCGGTGCTGGTCGGCGACTCGCTGCACCTGATCGTCGCGCAGCGCTTGCTGCGGCGCTTGTGCGTGCGCTGCAAGGTGCCGTACGTGCCGACCGAGCAGGTGCTCGACCGGCTGCGGCTCTCCTCGACGAGCATGACCTACTACCGCGGCGAGGGCTGCGGTGAGTGCTCGCAGTCGGGCTTCTCGGGACGAATCGGCGTGTGGGAGATGATGCCCATGGGTCCGACGATCCGCCCGCTGGTCATGCGCCGCGCGCCCGAGAGCGACATCGCGGCCGCGGCCGAGGCGATCGGCGTGCACCGCTTGATCGACGAATCCATCGACCGCGTGCGCGCCGGCATCACCAGTCCCGACGAGGTGTGCCGCGTGGTGCGCACCGAGTTCGAGACGCTCTCCGACTGCCCGTCGTGCGGCGCCAAGGTCGAAGCGCACTTCGCCGGCTGCCCGTTCTGCATGGCCGCTCTGCGCGCCAGCTGCACCCACTGCGGCACGCCGCTCAAGGCGGGCTGGCGGATGTGCCCGCATTGCATGACCCCGCAGACTCACGTCGCGAGCGACGGCTCGGTCGGCGGGCGAGCCATGGTGCGGCGCGAGACCGGTCTCAATCGATGAGCGCCGACCAGCGCCTACCCGACGACCCGCTCGCAGAGCTCAGGCCGGCCCCCGAGGTCGTGCTCGAGCTCGACGACGTGGAGGAACCGAGCCGGCTCGCGTGCCAGGCGGTGCGCGCCGTCGAGTCGCTCAATCTCGGGGAGGCGCCCGGGCTCGACTACCTGGTGCTGGCGATCGAGAACGCCACGCGCGCCCAGTACCCGAGCGACCCGAGCGGAGTCCTCGCTCGTCCGCCGAAGCTTCTGGAGACGGCTTCGCCCGCCGACTTCGAGCGCGGGCTCCACGGACTGTGGCTCGCGACCCAGCCGATCGTGAGCTGGTCGCAGCGCGCCACCGTCGGGTGGGAGGCGCTGTTGCGCTCGCGCGATCCGCGCTGGGCCGGGCCGCTCGCGGTGTTCTCGACCGCCGAGCAGCTCGAGCGCGTGGGCGACGTGAGCCGCCGGGTGCGCGGGCTCGCGGTGGACATCATCCACCGCATGCCTCCGCGAGCGAGGCTGTGGGTGAACCTCCACCCCAGCGATCTCGAGGACGATCATCTCTACGCCCGTCACAGCCCGCTCTCGCAGGTCGCGGAGCGGGTGGTGCTCGAGATCAACGAGAACGCCCAGCTCGAGCGCTACGCGGACCTGAAGGACCGGATCCAGCGGCTGCGCGAGCTGGGCTACCTGATCGCCGTCGACGATCTCGGCGCCGGCTACGCGACGCTGCGCAGCGTCGCGCAGCTGGTTCCCGACATCGTCAAGGTCGACATGAACCTGATCCGCAACGTCGATCGCGATCCCATGAAGGGGCGCGTGATCGGCTCGCTGGTGACGCTCTGCGACCAGCTGGGCGTGGTGGTGATCGTGGAGGGTGTCGAGACGCCGGGCGAGCTCTCGGCCGCGATCGGCATGGGTTGCAACTTGTTTCAGGGGTATCTCTTCGGCCGCGCGGAGCCTGATCTACGCGTGGGCCAGGCGCATCTGTCGTTCGAGGAGCAGCACGAAGCTTCGCCGCTCGAGCCCGGCCCCGACCGGCCGCCGCGCGACGCCGGCATCGATCCAACGCAGGGGAGGTAATTCATGGAAACCGACATCATCACCGCTGGCGTCGTCGAGGAGCTGCGCGCGCGTCTCGCGCGCGTCGAGCTCGAGCTCGCGCGCCTCACCGAGCGCCTGGCACAGGGCGGCCCTTCGACTCACGCGCACGCCAACGTGCCGGCACTGCTCGATTCGATGGAAGACGGCGACGCCGCGGCACGCGGCGAGGCGCTCGAAGCGCTCATCGACATGGCCGGAGCGGGAGTCGCGGCGCTGGGCGAGCTGGTGCGGCACGGCGATGCCCGCCAGCGACGGCTCGCGGCGATGGCTCTCGGAGACCTCGGCTCACCGGCGGCCGCGGCGACACCGGCGCTGATCGCGGTGCTGCGCGATCCGGCGGCCGAGGTCCGCCGGATGGCGGCGCAGTCGCTGGGCCGGATCGGTTCGGACGCGCGCGAGGCATTGCCGGCGCTCACCGAGATGGCGCACCGCGATCCCGACGCCGGATGCCGGCTGCGCGCGGCGCTCGCCGTGGCGCGTGGCACCAGCTCGACCAGCGCGGTCATCACGGCCCTGGTCGACGGGACCCACGAGCCCGAGAACGAGGTGCGTCTCGAGCTGGCACGCACGCTCGGCAACCTCCCCGAAGGCCGCGAGCAAGCGATGCCGGTGCTGGTGCGGCTGCTCGTCGATCCCGAGTGGCGGGTGCGCCGCGCGGCGGCCTGGGCGCTCGCATCGATCCATCCCACGGCCGACGCCGTCCCCCCATTGATCGCGAGCCTGCGCGACCCGGAATGGGGCGTTCGCAAGTCCGCGGCGTGGGCGCTCGGTCACGTGACCGACGCCGGTTCCGACGTGGTGCGCGCGCTCGCCGACCGGCTCCACGATTCAGAATCGGAGGTTCGGTACTGGGCGGTGCAGGCGCTCGGCTCTCTCGGCATGGCCGCCGTCGACGCGCTGCCGGCGCTGCTCGCGGCGATCGGCGACGCCGATCACCAGGTGCGCGCCCGCGCCGCCGCGACACTCGGTCGCCTGGGCGGCGGCAGCCCGTTCGTGACCTCGGCGCTTCGCCACAGCCTGCGCGATCCCGTCGACGGTGTGCGCGAGGCCGCGGTGCAATCGCTGGGCGTGCTCGGCGCCAACGACGCCGAGACCCTGGTGGCCTTGACCACCGGCCTCAGCGACTCGAGTAGCTCCGTGCGCCTCGCGGTGGCCCAGGCACTGGGCACCCTCGGCGCGGTCACCCGCACGGTCCTCCCCGAGCTCGAAGCCGCGTCGACGAACGACGAGAGCGAATGGGTCCGCCTCGAGCTGGCGGGCGTGATCGACCGCCTCCGCACCTACCCGCCGATGCCCGAGCAGGCCGGCGCCGCGTAAGCCTTTCGCGATCGATGACCCGGAGGAACTGCGGTCCCTCGCAGCCGCAGCGTCCCATCGCGATCGAGGCCTGCGGACGCGAGGGACCGCGTCCCTCCCAACGACAGCAACGGCAGGGGATCGGAGGGCTGCGGTCACTCGCAGCCGCAACGTTGCATCGCGATCGATCGCCGCGGATGCGAGGGACCGCGTCCCTCCCCCGAGACTACGACGCGACGCGGATGCCTTCGAGGATCAGGAGCTCGAGGGGCTGATCGATCGATTGCTCGGGGGCCTCGCGGCCGGCGTGGACGGTGAAGCGTCCGCTGGTGAGCGGCACCAGCCGCAGGAAGGCGTCGGTGCCGGAGCGTGCCTCGCACTGTGCGTGGATCAGGGCGCCGTCGCGGAGAAAGATGTCGCCGTTTCGCTCCGCGCTGCGCAGCTCGATGCACACGGTCTTCGCGGCTTCCGACACCAGCTGCAGCAGGTCGACCAGCGACACCTCGGCGAGATCGCCGGAGATGCTTCCCGCCGGCGCCGCGGCGCTCGCCTCCAGAAACCGCGCGGCCTTGATGAGCAGGATCTCGGGATCGAGCGGCTTGGCCAGGTGATCGTCCGCGCCGAGCCTGAGGCCGCGCGCCACCGTCGACGCCTCCGCTCGTGACGACACGAACACGAACGGGATGCGCGCCAGATCGGGATCGGCGCGCAGTGTCGTGAGGACCCCGAAACCGTCGAGCTTGGGCAGCACCACTTCCGAGACCACCAGG
>CAZYWA010000044.1:22624-24969 GCA_964650975.1 uncultured bacterium | reverse complement strand
CGCCCGGTCCTCGTCAAAGGCGACGAAAGACAGTCGGTGGGTGCGCGAGGCACCTATCTCTTCGACGTCGAGGAGGGCCCTTACCCGCTCGAACCGGATCGTCTGCACGACGACCGGCGCTACCCGGGGTACTCGCTCATCGGCCGGATCGGCGTCGATGGCGCTCCGTTCTTCGTGGGATCGCGCTTCCAGGGCGTGGCGCCCGCCTCCGGCATCCTCTGGCTCGGCATCAACGATCCCACGCCGCAGCGAAATCTCGGCAGCTTCGTGTGCCGGATCTCGGAGGATTATCCCGATCCGCCGCTACCCAAGCCGAGCCCCACCGAGGCGGACACACGCGCCAAGACCGAGGTCAGCCCCGAGGCGCCCGCGCCTCGGACGGTCAAGCCGTCCGCGCCGCCCAGCGCCGTCGCCGATGCAAACGTCGTCATCTTCTTCATCGACGGCCTTCGCCCGGATGTGGTGACCGAGATGGCCGAGTCCGGGCACATGCCGAATTTCCGGGAGCTGTTCATCGAGAATGGCACCTGGGTCCGCAATTCGTTCACCGTGGAACCGTCGCTCACGCTCACCAGCTTCGCCTCGATGATCACCGGCACCTACGCCAACCGGCACGGCGTGAAGATGCAGGCCTACTACGACCGCGACACCGACACGTACATCAACGGACTCTCCGACCAGTACTTCACCCGCTTCGCGGCCGAGGTGAAGGCGCGAGACGTCAAGGCGATCTACGACTACTTCCCGAAAACCTTCGCCTCGGGCGCGATGCCATTCGAGCCTCTCTGGCCGAACGTGCTCGAGCTCAACCTCACCGAGTGGCTGCACCGCGCCGTCTCCACGGCGGACTGGGTCAGCAACATCAAGTCGGAAATGGACGACGTCCAGACACGTTTCGCGGTGGACATGGCCTCCTCGCCGCAGGCCAAGGTGATGCTGGTCTGGCTGCCGAGCAACGACGTCGTGAGCGAGCACACTCCGCACGGTCAGTTCGGCGGCGCTCGCCCGACCATCGCACGGATGGACGCGGACCTCGGCCAGATCGTCGGGCGGCTCAAGAACCGGCACCGGTTCGACAACACGTACTTCATCCTCGTGTCGGACCATGGGCACGCGGGCGGACACGAAGTGGTCAACAAGCGCTTCGACGTGAAGCGCGAGGTGTTCCACGCCTACTTCCAGATGAACGTGGTCAGCATGTGGCAGCGCTTCAACTATCCCGGTGCGCCGACGGGGCGCCTCGGCGCCGTTTCCGACTGTGACGGCGCGGTAGGCATCTTCCTGCCGCGTGGAAACGTCGACTCGGGCGACCTTTCCGAGCCCGACACCTACGAGGCTCTCACTCATTACGGGTTGGCGGACGGAAGCCACGTCAATGCCGTCGAGCGCTTCACGGAATACAGCGCCGCCGGCCACTGGGCGGCGGACGACCTCAAGCACCGCCCGGTGGATTTCGCCGTGACGAAAGTCGACGCCGATTCGGTGCTGCTCTACAAGACGATGGATCGGCAAGCCCTGATTCACACACGTCGCAACTCGAGCGGCGAGCTCGAGTACAAGTACCAGCCGGTCCGCCGCTTCGTGCCGGGCCAGGCACCCGAGCTCATCGCCAGCGGCGATCCTCTGGGGTACCTGGACAGCGAGGCCTTCCAGACGGAAGTCGACGACGTGCAGGGCTGGCTCGCCGGTTACCACACCGGCACGGAATGGCTGCAGGCGACGTATCGCACGGAATACCCGGCGTGCGTGGACACGCTCGCGCTCTACTTTCGCTGGGATGGTCCAGTCACGAAGGACAGTCCCGTTCCGTCCCAGCCCGGCATCCTGCTTTTTTCGAATCTCGGGTGGGTCTTCGAGCCGAAGGACAACCTGGCGACTCGCAACGAAACCACCATCGGCAGCCGTCACGGCATGGCCTTCCGCGCCGCCACCAACAACTCGCTTTTCGTATCCGGTCCTGGAATCAAGAAGGGAAACATCGACGAAACGCCCCACCGCATCGTCGACGTCATGCCGACGGTTCTCGAGATGATGAGCCGGGACGCGGCGAGCGCCGGGATGGACGGAAGGCCGATGCGCGAGATCTGGGTGGAGAGTCCCTGAACCGATGTGCGATCTCCGGTCATCCGCTCTCGCGGCCGCAGCGCTGTTGGCGCTCGGTTGCGCGGGCTGCGCGTTCAAAGTGGTGCAAACCCCTCCGCTGGTCGTCACATCACCGGAAACGGGCGACGTGAAAGTCGTGAGCTACCCTGCCCAGATCCTGGTCCACGACGCCGAATCTCCCTGGGACGCGCATCAGATCAAGGACAACATCGTCGGGCTCTTCGACGCGGAAGTCGTTCACT
>CAZYWA010000044.1:0-22614 GCA_964650975.1 uncultured bacterium | reverse complement strand
TGGATCGACGTCGGCCTGGATGCGGGGCTTCCCGGCCCGAATCGCCGCCCTTTGCAGAACGGCATCGAGTGGATCAAGAACGGATACGCGCAGCTGCCGGACTGTGCGCCAGTCCGGATCGTGGATGGCCTTTTCTCGGCGATCGCCATCGAGAAGACCACGATTCTCGGCGGGGTCGCCGTCGGTCTCGCACCGACCGATCCGCTGTCCTACATCGCTTTCACGCGTGTGATCTACCTCACCGATTGGGTCCAGGAGACCCTGGGCGAGGTGAATACCGGTCTCGGGTACCTGGTCCCCTGGAAGGGCCCGTTCGTTCCCAGTGTCGCGACCGCGCCGGTCAACGACGCCGTCGATTGGGCGCAGAGCGGCTCGATCGCCGGCTACCTCTACGTGTTCCGCTGGATCAACACCGGCGTCGTCGACGTGCTCTACGGGTCCGAGTGGGGATGGGGCGAGGTCGTGTCGCTGTTCGTGGATACGGGTGAACCGGTGAACCAGGCACCCTCTCAGACCGCTCCCGCGAGCCCATGACGCAGCCCGCGGGGCGGCGTACCCGGTGCGGCTACGGAATCGTGGTACCGCCGCTGCCAGACCGAGGAGCGGGCGGCACCGACGGCGGCGTCGCGGAGGGAATCGACGACGGATCCTCCAGTGGGACCGATGGCGGAGCAACGGAGGGCACGCTCGGCGGCAACGAGGGCGGCGCGACGGCCGGGTTCGCCGGCGTCACGTTGGGCGGCTGCACGGCAGGAATCGAGGGCGGCAAGGTCACGGGTGGATTCGCCGTCGCAGGCAACGAGGGCGGAAGCGGCGAGGCCGGCTGGGGACCGACAGCCGCAGCCGACGATGCGACGCACATCAGGCCAACGAACAGCAACGTTCTGTTGATGCGACTCATGGCGACACCTCCCGGGGTTGAAAGTCACTAGCAGCAAGTACCGGGCCGCGCCCTCGCGATGCGTTCAGCGGGCCTAGCGGTGCCTTTGGGATGAAAGCGGCGCCCAGTCACGAACGGGCGGCATCCGGCGCCGCAAGAGGTAGGCGACCACGGCGCCGTTCCCAACCAGGGCAACGACCTTCGCGGCGCTGGGCCGCCGCGCCAGCGCGACGAGCTCGATCGGGAGCAGGAGCCCGAGCCCGGCCGTGACGATCCACTCTCCCCACGGCTTTCGCTGAAGCAGCAACGCCGCCTCGGCGGCCGTCGTCAGTGCGTCGCCCCACGCGAGCCACATCGCGTGCTTCACGATGCGGAGACTCAGGTGTTGCTCGAGCCACGCACCGACGTGTGCCGAGGCGGCACCTGCCTCGGCAAGATCTCGCGCGAGCCGCTCCACGGCCTGGTAGGCACCCGACGGTGTCGCGGTCAGCCAGCTTGCGACCACGACCATGAGCACGGCCTTCGCCATCTTGTAGCCGATCACCACGCGCATCCCGATCGGACGTGCGGTTCCAGCAGCGCGGGCCGGGGTGAATACCATCAAGGCGTACGATAGGTGCGACTCACGGCCTTGCCGGTCTTGACGTTGATCCCTTTCAGGGTGATCGAGACCGGACGCCGAAAGGGCGGCAAGACGGTTTCTTCGACCTGGGAGTCGATTTCGTCGAGGCGCAGGGTGAGGCGGCCGTCCGAAGGACCGAGCCGCATCGACCCGTCGACGGCGCAGCCCTTGTTGACGCGTCTCGACCGCACGACCAGCTCGGGACTCTCGACGTCGCTGCTGACCTCTTTGAGGTCCTCGACCTCTACCGAGAACGTCTTGGCGGCAGCATTCCCGTCCGTGATCGAGCCCGGCTGAATTTGCAGGCGATCGCGAATTCCACTCTCGATGAGCGGATGGACCGGTTTGAAGTCCACCCCACCCATCAGCCAGTAGAAGTCGAACACCGGTCGGTGGTCCGCGTCGCTCACGATCCGGCAGTCGCTCGTGACCTTCGTGTACACGATCATCACGTTTTCGGGATTTTCGTTTTTCTTGAAAACGAAGAGGCGCTGGTGGGTGCCGACCTGCGGGATGTTGGTGACTTCCGCCGCCCCGGCCGATCGGGCGGCGGACCAGATCAGGAACCAGATCAGTGCGCGCCCCGGGCCCAATCGGACCCAGCGATGACGCTCGTCACGACCGCGATGGCTCCGGGGGACTCGAATGCAAACCGTTGCCATCGACGACCCTCGGGTCTTTCGAGCGCGCGATCAGCGTGAGGATCCGCCGGCTCTTCGGGCCCACAGCGGCTCACGGAACAACCGATCTTCCGCCCTGGCAGGCAGGCGTCCCGGTCTTTCGGCCTGTTCCATCTCGCTCCGCTTCTTGGGATCGGCCATGTCCTGCGGCGCTTCCTTCGCCGCACGGTCCGAGGCGCCCGATTCGATGCATGTCTCGGTGCCCTGGTCGTACCGACCTGCCGCGCTTCGGCTGCCTTCGCCGTCGCTTTTCCGTTCGTGTTCCATGGTGGATCTCCTGTCCGGTGGCTCGCGTGTAAGGCAGGACACCAATCGAGCAAGCACCATGCCGGCGCGCTCCGTAGCAAGAGTGCGACCGATTCCTAGGCCCGGCCTGGGAAGCGGGGGCGAGATTTTCAACTTCTCCAGCGGACTTACACTTGGCTCGGTTACCGCTCGCGGCCCAATCGAAAAACCGGCCATGCCACGGAGCAGCAGTGCAAAGCTCGACCGATTCCCGGGCCCGTCTACCACGAGGTCCGCGTATCCGTTTTTTTGGGCACTCTTCTTGCTCTGAGCTCGTGGGTCGCCGTTGCCGCCCAACGGCTCTCCAACGCGGAGGGATTCCATGAAACGAGTCACGTCGTCACTGCTGCTCGCGATCCTGTTGCCGATTCTGGGTGCTCGATGCACGTCAGCTCCAGCAAAAGCCGGTCAACCGGATCCGCTGGCGGCCACGGATGTTGCGGGCCCCACACTGCTCGCGGAGGCGGCCTGCTCGTGCACCGGCCCAACCGGAAACATCGGTGACTCTTGCTGCTTCAACGGCACCAGGAAGCATTGCGGGAACGACACGGGGAACACCTGCTCGTGGGCACCGACCACCGACAAATGCACGAGTGACGACAAGCCCTGTTGACCCGATGAAGTCGTCCACGTTTCATCGTTTCGCGGAGGCCGCGGCCCGGCACTCCGGCCAGCCGGCCGCATTCGGCCTCGCGGTCACGATCGTGGTCGTGTGGCTCGTGACGGGACCGCTCTTTCACTTCAGCGATACCTGGCAGCTCGTCATCAACACCGGCACGACCATCATCACGTTCCTGATGGTGTTCCTCATCCAGAACACGCAGAACCGCGAAGCCCATGCGGTGCAGATCAAGCTCGACGAGCTGATCCGGGCGGTCGAAGGGGCCGACGACGCGCTGCTCGACATCGAGAAGCTCGAGGAGATCGAGCTCGACCAGATGAGCCAGCGATACGAAGCGCTCGCCGCCAAGGCGCGCGAGCTGATGAACGCCCGAGCATCGCGCTGACGCCGGGGCGCGCCCAGGGTGGGTCAGCTCAGTCGTTGCCTCGATCATCGCGGCTCCAGACCCAGGCACGCGGTCCTCGCGCGAGGCAGAGCTTGCGCTCGCCCGAGAGCCACCAGCGGAGAAACTCGAGCGCGTCGGGCCACGCGCTCGAGGTCGCGGTCGCTTGCGTCCGATCGAGGCGGAACCCGAGCGAGCCCGATCCTTCGCCTTGCCCGTCCCCGAGCAGCAGCGCCACGGCGTAGGTAGAGTCCAACCGCTCGGCGAGCGCCTGGAATGGGTCGGGCACGACCTCGTCCGCGACGACCAGTAGCACCGGACGTCCAGCCTCGCGGTGGAGCATCGTGACCGCCTCGAGGAATCCGCACGCGAAGGTCTCGGCGCCGCCCGCGACGGTGCTCGACGGCCACGGGTTCTTCGCCCAGATCGAGAAGAGCCCGCTCGGAGCGTTGTGGACGGAGTGCGTGAAGCGGGCAGGCGAGAGCGGGGAGCCTGTCGCCAGGTCCTCGAGCAGCGCCACCGTGGTCGAGAACGGTCCGTGCCGCGTCGCGAAGACGCTCGCCACGCTCGAGAGCAGCGGCTCGGGGCAGCACTCGTGCGCGACCGCGAGAACCGCGCGGCTCAGGGCATCGCAGCGGCGCCGGTGCAGCGCGGGCATGAACGAGACCTCGGGCGCGCCACCGCCCACCAGCGGCTGCGGCGCGCGGGCCCAGGCCTCCCAGTCTTCCCGCGTCACGATCCCCGGCGCCCATGCCGCCCATTGGGTGAGCTCGATTCGAGTCACGTCGACGCCCCCCCCAGAATCACGGAGCAGTTGCTCCCGCCGAAGCCGAACGAGTTGCTCATGATCGCGGCGGGCGGCGCCGCGTCGATCCAGGTGCCTTCGGAGACGAGCGCGAGCGGAGGAAGATCGGGGTCGCGCTCGCCGTCCCAGCGATGCGGCGGCGGCACGATCCGCTCGCCATCCGTACGCCGGAGCATCATCCAGCAGAGGCCCGCCTCGACCGCCCCGGAGGCACCCAGCGCGTGACCGGTGAGCGACTTGGTCGAGCTGCACGGGACCGGGCGAGCGAACACACGCTCGACGGCCGCGCTCTCGCTCGCATCGTTCAGCGGTGTCCCCGTGCCATGCAGGTTGAGGTAGGCGATCGCGCCGGGCTCGAGATCCGCGTCGGCCAGCGCCGCGCGCATGCAGGCCTCCGCGCCCTTCCCGTGGGGCTCGGGGGCGGACATGTGGTGCGCATCGCTCGACTCGCCCGCGCCGAGTAGCTGGACGCCACCCGGCTCCCGGGTCACCAGGAAGAGCGCGGCCCCCTCCCCGAGCGTCAGCCCGCTGCGGTTGCGGCTCATCGGGTTGGTGATTCCCTTGGCGACCGCCTGGAGGGAAACGAAGCCGCTCGCGGTGAGGCCGCACAAGGTGTCCACTCCACCGGCGACGACGGCGTCGCAGACGTCGAGCTCGAGCAAGGCCCGTGCGGAGACGAGAGCCTTGGCGGATGCCGAGCAGGCCGTGGAAAGCGTGCACCTCGGCCCCTCGGTGCCGGCGATCCGGGCCAGGAACTCGGCGACGCCACCGAGCTCGAGCTGGACCAGATGGAAGGATCCTGGGAGCGTGCCGCCACGCGACCATTGCGCGAAAGCCGTTTGCGCCTCCGCGATCCCGCTCGTGCTGGATCCCACCACGACGCCGACACGCCCGGCACCGAAGCGTGTCTTCGATGCCTCGACGGCCTCCCGAATTCCGGCGTACGCCGCAAGAGCCAGACGGTTGGCTCGACACGCGTATGCGTCGAGCGGCGCGGGAATCGCCGGGAGCTCCTCCTCGACCCCGCCGAACCAGCGGGCTTCGCCTGGTACCAGATCGTCGCGTAGCCGGAAGCGCGACTGATCCCCGGCCACGAGTCGCGGCCAGATCTCGTCGAGGGAGGTGCCGAGGGCGTTCACCATGCCGAGCGCCGCGAGCGCGCAGGGGTCGTGCCGCCGGCCGCGAACGTTCATGACGGCGGGGCGAGCTCGCGCTCGAGCTCCTTGCGCAGGATCTTGCCGGTGGCCGAGCGCGGCACCGTGCTCCGGATCTCGAAGACACGCGGGACCTTGTAGTGAATCAAATGCTCGCGCGCGAAGCGCTGGAGCTCCTGCCGACCCAGCTCGCATCCCGGCTCGGGGACCACGATGGCCTTGAGGCGGGTCGCCGTGTCCGAGAACGGAAGCGCGAGCACGACCGCTTCGCGCACTCCCGGGTGGCGGGTGAGAACCGCCTCCACCTCGACGGGATTCACGTTGATCCCGCCCACGTCGACCAGGAGCTTGAGACGCCCGGTGAGCCGCAGCCGGCCCCGCTCATCGAGTCGCCCGAGATCGCCCGTGAGCAGAAAGCCGCCAGCGAGCGAGGGTGCCGCCTCGTCGACGTAAGCGCGCATCATCGACGGCGCCGCCACCGCCACCTGTCCCTCGGCGTCGGGCGGAAGTGGACGGTCGGGATCGGGATCGCGCGCGTCGAGGATCCGAAGCGTGACGCCGTCCATCGGCCGTCCAGCCGCCTCCGGATCCAGGTCGGCCCCGGTGGGGTCGTTGAACGTGACCGATCCGAACTCCGTGGCGCCGTAGACCTGACCGAGCTCGATGCCCCAGTTCCTCGCGAACCCGTCGAAGATTCGGCGCGGGAGAGGGCTGCCGGCCGAGTACGCGCGCCTCAGCCTCGGGGCGCGGACTGGATCCAGCGATTGCCTCGCGAGAGCGTCGAACATCACCGGCACCCCGGGAAGAACGCTGACGCCCCGCTCGAGAAGACCCCGGCGCACCCGCGCCGCGTTGAAGCGGCGGTGCAGCTCGATCGTGCAGCCGGCGATCACGGCCGCCAGCACGACCTGATCGATTCCGTATGAGTGATGGAGCGGGACGGCAGCGAGCATGACGTCGGTGGCATCGATGCCGATGGCGCGCGCGCAGTTCGTGCCCACCGCGTCGAGGGCCGGGGAGTCGCGACGCACCAGCCGCGGCAGACCCGTCGTGCCGGAGGTCGCGAGCAACAGCGAGCCACCACCCGATGCCCAGGGGTACGCCGCAGTCCCGTGGCCACCTGGAGCCAGGGTGTCGTCCGGGATCCGGTCGGGCACCGCGTCGGCGAGCGCCTCCAGCACCTCTCGATCGCCGATCGCGATGCCGGCGCCGGACCTGCGGGCCGTCGCGGCGAGCTCGAGGCTCGGAAGCTCGGGCGAAACAGGCAACACGGACGCTTCGGCCCAGAGCCCGCCCAGCATCGCCACCAGCAACTCGATCCGGTTTCGCGACACCACCAGCACGACCCCGACGCGCCGGCGAGAGTCGCGCAGTCGCGACGCCAGGGCACCGGCCGAAGCTCGCAGCTCGCGCCACGTGATGCAGCGCTCCTCGCCCCATTCACCGATCTCGCGAACCGCGAGCGCGTCGGGACGCGCTCGCGCGTGCTGGGCAAGCTGGGCGATCAACGCAGAGCTCATCGCCGAAGCACGCTCCTTCCACCTCTCCCGCGACCCAGGGAGGTCACACCCACTCTCGGCGTATGCAGCACGCCCTCGACCTCCACGAGCAGCTGGGCCCGGCACAGATCGGCGGTGAAGGCCTCGACATCTTCCACCTCGGGGAGGGCTCGTCGCAGACGGACCAGGACCTCCGCCGCGTCCGTGTCCCGCACCACGTAGGCCCGCACGTGCTGGAATCGCGCCAGCGCACGGAGTCGCGCGCTCGCACCGAGCCGCCCGTCCGCGTCCGTCTCGTCGCCCGCGAAAGCGGCCGAGATGTGAGCGAGATTGAGCAAGGTCTCGTCGAGCTGCGCTGCACAGTCGCCGACGTGCTGGGTGTCCTCACCGACGATGCTCGAGGTTCCCGCCACGATCGCCCACGGCGCGCCGCCGCAGAGCGGCTCGGGCACGATCGTGGCGCGCGAGAAGCACGGCGGCAGCGGACCGTACCGTTGCGAGTAGCGGTAAGCCGGTGTCTGACGGGGATTCTCGAGGGCGGTACCCGCGTGACTCCCGGCGAGCACGTCCACCACCAGATCGTCCCCGCGGTGATCGACGGCCGAGGCGGCGGCGAGATGCTTTCCGAACGGAACTCCCTCGTACCAGGCCGCGTACGCGAGGTGCCGGCCCAGGTTGAAGAGCTCGTACCTGCCGAGCCCGCACGAGGTGCGAGCGCGCATTCCCGGGACATAGTTCCAGAAGCGCAGTGGAACGTGCTCGCGCTCGCGGAGCTGCTTGCGGATCGCGAGGTATATGCGCTCGACGGACAGACGAAACTCGCGATCGGGAAGATTCTTCGCGGCAGGCCTCACTGCGCGCAGGAAGGTCCACCCTCCGGACCCCGCGACTCGGATCACCGTCCCCTCGCTGAGAAACGGCGGGCTCGCGAGCGCGGCTTGCGCGACGGGCGCGGCAACCCAGGCCGGAGGAACCGGAGGATCGAGAATGAGCGAGCGGTCGCCCCATGCGTGGTCGGGGGTTGCCGTCATCGCGAGTCGCTCCGAAACCGACTCTCCGGCGTGCCGGCAGTCGGTGGGGTTATGGTGTGATGCTCCGACGGGTGCTCGATGCGAATTCTCCACGACTCGAGATCGGCAAGCCGCCCACGGCTCGATCCCGAGGTACTCGCGGAGCGCAGCGACTCCGACCACCGAGAGCAGGATCTGGCGGTACCGACGGACCTGAGCTGCTGGCCTGGCCATTTCCCGGAGCAGCCAATCCTCCCCGGCGTCCTCGAGATCGACTGGGCGATGAAGTTGCTGTCGACGTGGGTGGGTGGCGACGCGTGGCCTCGACGGATCGAGAGGCTCAAGTTCAAGCAGCTCGTCCGGCCAGGAGAGAAGTTGACACTCGCGCTCGAACGCGAGGCGAGCGGCGGCGCTTTTCGTTTCCAGTTCACGCGCGGTGGGACGCCGATTTCTCTCGGACGCCTCGTCCTCGAGCCCGCTGGAAACCTCCCGGGCGATGCCGGCAACGGGCCGCCGCCGGAACCTTCCTCATCGTCGAGCTTTCCAGCGGGCAGCTCGTTCGCCTCGGTCGCCGAGCTCCCCCCGGTCGCGCAGATCCTCCCGCAATCTGGCGCCATGGTGCTGCTCGACCGAGTTGCGAGCCACGCCCGAAGCGGCACCGTCTGCTCCGCACGAATCGGCGAGCATTCCATTTTCACCGTGCCGTCGGGCGCCGTTCCCGCCTGGATGGGGCTCGAATACATGTCCCAGTGCATCGCAGCCCACGCGGGCCTGCTCGGCCGCGAACATGCGGAGCCACCACGCGTCGGCTTCCTCGTCGGAACCCGATGCATGACGCTCCGCACGCGCCGCTTCCGGAGTGGCCAAACGCTCATCGTCCAGGCTGGCCAGTGCTGGGGCGGCACCCAGGGAATGGTGGCCTTCGACGGCAGCATCCGCGACGCCGACAGCGGAGCCCTCCTCGCTGACGGGCGTCTCAATTGCTTCATCCCCGGCCACGACGCCGTGGCCGGAGACGCATGATGCGACGGGTGCTCGTGACCGGTGGAAGCCGAGGGATTGGACGTGCCATCGCCGAAAATCTCGCGCGACACGGGTTCTCCCTGGCGATCAACTATCGCGAACGCAAGGACGCCGCCGACGAGACCTTGGCGCGGATCCGCGAGGCCGGCGGGACCGCCGAGCTGCTGCCATTCGACGTGGCGGACCGCGATGCGTGTGCCCGGGTGCTCGAGGCCGACCTCGCCCTCCACGGGCCCTTTTTCGGAGTCGTGTGCAATGCCGGCGCCCACGCGGATGCGCCTTTTCCGGCGCTGGCTCCCGAGGACTGGGACCTCGTGGTCCGCACCAACCTCGATGGCTTTTACAACGTGCTGCGCCCGCTGGTGATGCCGATGGTCCGAGCTCACCGAGGGGGCCGCATCGTCACGATCGCATCGATTTCCGGTGTGCTCGGGAACCGCGGCCAGGTCAACTACAGCGCCTCCAAGGCCGGCTTGATCGGCGCGACGCGCTCGCTCGCGATCGAGCTTGCCAAGCGCGACATCACCGTGAACAGCGTGGCGCCGGGTTTGATCGATACGGAGATGACCCAAGGCCTGCTGCCCCGTGAGGAGATCGAGAAGCTCGTCCCCATGCGCAGGATCGGAAAGCCCAGCGAAGTGGCGGCCGTCGTTTCGTTCCTGTTTTCCGATGACGCTTCCTACGTGACGGGACAAGTGATCGGGGTCAACGGCGGGATGGCGTAGCGGAGAGCGAGAGCGCCGCCGTCACTTGCCCCTGACCACGGTGCAGTACTCTCCGACGATGTTCATGAAGTTCCGGGCCGAGTGGTCGATCACCGAAACCTCGGTGATGTTTCCAGCTTGTTTCGCGGCCCTGACACTGGCGTCGCCCTGGGCGAACAAACCCAGAATGGTTTGCATGCAGGCCTGACCTTCCTTCCAGTCCGGCTGGTCCTCGGTCGCGCCGGTCGCGACGTCGCCCCATCGGACCCGGCTACCCAGCATGCCCTTCACGGGCGCGTCGACGATCATGCACCCGCTGACGCCCATGACACCGATCAAGGCCGCGCTCGCGGCCAACGTTCTCTTCATCTAGGCTCCTTGCCTGATCCGATCAGGCTCTGAAAGAACTCCGCGACTCCCGAAATGCACCGTGTATCCCTTGCAACTTACAAAAATGGGCTTGTAGGTCTTTCAACCACGGAGAGATGGGCCCGGGCCTTTTCGGCAGACCAGGAGGATCTCGTCGATGTCCTCGCATTCCCTCATTCCCGACGCGAAAGCGAGCTCGTTCTGGAAGAGCAGTCCCAGTGGCATCAGCACGCGGTCGTACCACCACAGCGCTCGCTCGGGCCGATGGGCCACGAACCACATGCCGAGATCGAGCAGGCGTGACGATCGAGGCTGCATCCCGTATGCCGCGCTGCGATCCACCGAAAAGCCGTGCTCTCGCAGCTTTTCGACGAGGCGATCCGGGCGATAGCGCCGTTGGTGCCCGACGAGCGCGTCGAAGCCATTCCAGCGCGACGGGTGAAGCGGCACCGAGAGGAGGAGCAGCGCACCCGGCGCGGCAACCCGAGAGAGCTCCGCCAGCGCAGCATCCTCGTCACCCACGTGCTCCACGATGTCGAGCGCGCACACCAGATCGAAGACGGAGCCGCGAAACGGAATCGACGTGACGAGCCCGAGCACGGCGCTCGCGCCACGCCGGCCGAGCGCCGCGAGCGCCGGCGCGCTGAGGTCGACGAACTGCGTCCCTTCGAGCGGAAGACGCGGCCTCAGGCCCGGCGCGACCTCGAGCCGCTGCCTCGCCCTGGCCACGAGCGACTGGACGAGCGGCCACGTGTTGAAACGCTCCGGCTCGACGAGCCGCGTGCCGCTCCACAGTCCGTCGTAGAACCGGCGGTTGATCTCGAGGAGGTCCGAGTCGGTGTGCTGCGGCTGCGGCTGCGGTGGTCGCATGCGCGCTCACGCGGTCGAGGGATCGACCGAGCGCGTGCCGCCACGGGACGACCTTGCGGGGTTGTCAGCGCGGCAGCGCCAGCAGCTCGGACACCGTGACGCAGTGCAAATCCCTCTCCCGCAACCCACGCAGGATCTCGGGCAATGCACGCGCGGAACCGGGGCGATGCCGACCGGGCCGGTCGTGGCCGTCGTGCAGCAGCACGATGTCTCCCGGGCGGATCCTCGCCAGCACCCGTTCCGCGATTCGCCTCGGATCGGCGGTGCGGGTGTCGCGGCTGTGCAGCGACCAGGCCACCACCGTCAGTCGCCGTCGAGCCGCGGCCCATGCCAGCGGAGGGCTCTTGAGACCGATCGGCGGGCGATAGAAGGGCTCGGCCCGACTCCCAGTGAGCCCCGCGATGGCATCCGCACCTCGCTCGATCTCGCGGCCCAGTGCGCCTGCGCCGAAGAAGTTCTGCCAGCGCGAGTGGCGCCACGAGTGGTTGCCGAGCTCGTGCCCTTCCGCCACCAGGCGTCGTGCCAGCGCCGGATGCTCCGCGAGCGATCGGCCGATGCAGAAGAACGTCGCGCGCGCGCCATCCACCGCCAGCGCGTCCAGCACGGCCGGCGTCACGTCCGGGTCCGGGCCATCATCGAAGGTCAGCGCCACCCGTCCGCCCTCGCGCAGCCCGCGGCTGACGGTCGGATAGAGAAGGCTGGAAGCCGGTCGCGCGACACCGTCCGCGATCAGCACCAGGAACACGGCCGAGGGGACGGCCAGACTCGGCGCAGAAAACCCGAACGCGCACACCGCGCCGGCGGTCACCGCAACGTAGACGAGGATCAGCGCTCGGGCGCGGGTGGGCCGAAGCACGGCGCGACTAGCTCTCGGCGCCGGCGCGCCAGAAATCGAAGAAGTTGAACCACTGGTAGGGCGCGCGGACGCACCATTCCTCGAGCGCGGCCGCGTAGCGACGAGCGAGCTCCTCCGCGTGGTGGGTGCGGTCGCCGCGCGAGATCGCGCCGGCCGGCGCGAACGGCCGCACCGACGCCATGTATTGGCCCGGCCCCGTGCGAACACACACGGTGAGAAGCAGCGGACAACCGAGCACGGCCTGGAGCAGGTACGGACCGAGCGGAAAGCGGGCGTCCCGCCCCAGGAACGGGACACGCACGGACCGGCCGCGCTCCGACTCCCACATGCGGTCGCCCAGCATTCCCACGAACTCGCCCCGGTCGACCGCCGCCTTGATCTCGAACGTGGGGCTCAACGAGCCCGGCTGAAACTGGATGAGCCGCATCTCGAGCCCGGGGTGCAGCCGCTCGAAGAACGCGTTGATGCGCGCGGTGTGGCGCGTGAACATGAGCACGTTCACCACGATGCCGTCTTTCGCGGAGAGCTGGCGCAGCATGTCGTAGCTCCCGAGGTGCGCTCCGAGCAGGATGCCGCCGCGGCGCTGGCGTACCAGCTCGAGCAGATGCTCGCTGCCCTCATGGTCGATGCGGATGCTTTCCGCATCGCCACTCCACACGATCATGCGATCGAGGATGTTTTCCGCGAACTCGTGAAGATGGCGGAAGACGTTGTGCCACGAGGGCGGCTCGCCGAGCACCGCGTGCCCGCGTGGCACGGCCCACAGCGTGCGCAGGTAGTCCAAGGACGCACGGCGTGCCGGGCCATCGGTCAGGAAAAAGTAGGCGACGATGGGTGTCAGCAGCGCCACGGACGCCTTGCGGCCGAAGCGCCCGTAGAACCACCGGATGCCGAGCAGCGCGGCGATCGACCCCCGCTCCGCGGTGTCCGCCCAAGCGCTCCTCGTGCTCACGGTCGGAACCGGTTGGCGGCGCGCCTCCGCAAGAGATCCGGCGCGCGAGCGAGCATGCCGAGCGTGAGCCGCGTGTAGAGCCACGCGAGGCGCAGGTCGTCCCAGATGACGTCGAAGTGCGAGAGGCCGCCCGGCAGGTAGCGCACGTTCGTGGGAACGTTCCGGACCGGCACTCCCATCCACACGAGGCGCACCGCGAGCTCCGGCTCGAAGTCCATCCGCCGGCCCATCGACACGCGATCCACCAACCGCAGGACGGGGACCAGCGGCACACATCGAAAGCCGCACAGCGGATCGCGCACGTCCCTCGAGAGGGTCGCGAGCCACACCAGACCCACCGAGAGCTTCCGGCCATACAGGCGACTCTTCGGCGCGTCGTCGTCGAAGATGGGCTCACCGAGGACCAGTGCCTCGGGATTCGCCTTCGCCTCCGCGAGGAAGCGCGGCACGTCGGCGGATTGGTGCTGGGCATCGGCGTCGAGGTGGAGCACGTGGGTGAAGCCACGCTCCGCCGCCGCGCGATAGCCGGTCACGAGGGCAACGCCCTTCCCCCGGTTCACGGCGTGGTGGCGGATCTCGACCCACTCGAAATCGGCCGCGATGCGGTCGAGGATCGTGCGAGTGGCGGGGCCGCTTCCGTCGTTCACGATCACCAGCGGGAGATCCGCCGGTGCCAGGGATTCGACGACGCCGCGAATCGTCGAGCCGTGGTCGTAGATCGGAATCAGGAGGCAGAGCTTCACGGCGAGTCGCCGGTCGTCTCGGGTGGCGCGCTTCGCTTGGAGGCCACGAATGCCGCGAGGCTCCGGACAGAGGAGAAGATCTCGCGGTTCGCATCCGAACCGTCCTCGATCTTCACGCCGAAGCGCTCCTCCAGCGCCATCGCGAGCTCGAGTGCGTCGATGGAATCGAGCCCCAGTCCTTCGACGAAAAGTGGTGCCTCCGACTCGATGTCGGCGACCGTCAGATCCTCGAGTCCCAGCGACTCGATGATCAAGTGCTTGAGTGCGGTCTCTAGTTCAACGGAGTCCGGCACGGTTCAGCCTCTCCTCGATGCACGCGCGCAGCCCGTCGGTGAGCTTGCGGGCAGCCAAAGCGTCGGAACCGCCGGCGGCACTCGCTTCGTGAAGGTCGATGGGCTCGACGACCCGCAGGGTGTAGCGACCGGGGCTCTCGGGCACGTCCCACCAGACCTGGCCTTTGCCGAGCATTCGCGGGTCGCACGAGATGACGATGGGCTGGAGGGGCACACCGGCGCGCAGCGCCACGTGCGCGGCGCCGCGCCGGAATGGGTGCATGCCCTCGCGCGGCGAACGTGTGCCCTCGGGGAAAAAAACCACGGTGCGACCGGCACGCAATCGCTCGACACAGGCATCGACCACGGCAGCGCCCCGTGCATTCGTGATGTACCCAGCCCACCACGCCGCCAGCCCGACGAACGGGTTCCGCGCATATCCGTCGGCAATCACGCAGTCCGCCTGGGGAAGCCGGGAGATCACGTGCACGACGTCGATCAGCGTGGGGTGGTTCGCGACGATCAAGTAGGGACCGGGCCCGGACAGCCGGTCGGCGCCGATCCACTCGGTGTGGATCAGGCCCAGCGCTTCCATGAATCCGATGAAGAAGCGATAGGCATGGTGAATCAGGCGCTGGACACGCGCCTCCTTCACCCACGCTTCGCCAGGAACGAGGTGGCACAGTGGAAACGCGAGCAGGGCGAGGCTCAGCGCCGAAGCGCCGAACACCGCGAAAGAGAGCCCGGTACCGAGAACCCGCCACAGGCGGAAAGCGCGCGCCGCGAGCACGTCCGGACGTGACACCGGCGACGCCGCCCGCAGGCTCTCCCATGACCGGTCGACGAGCAGTTTCACCGTTCGGTGCCCCAGCCAGAACTAAGCAATATCCGTACCGCACCGAGGACGCGCAGCGATCGTGTCCGTCAATACATTTACGTGCCGCCGGAGCGGCGAATGCATGGCCGGTGATGGAGGTCCGATGAGAGCGCGGATGCGAAGGACGTATCGTACAGTCGCGGCCACCGCCGCGCTCACGCTCCTGGTGAGTGCCGGCCAAGCGGAGCTCACCGCTACCGTCTCGGACGCGATCACCCTGCAGACGCTCATGCAGCGTCTGGCGACCACCTCGGGCGTTCGCGCCGAGTTCCACGAAGTGAAGGAGATCGCGTTGCTGGAACGGCCACTCGAAAGCACCGGCACGCTCTACTTCGTCCCACCGCGGCGCATGGCGCGCTACACGGAAAAGCCCGTCCGCTCGGCCTTCGTGATCGACGGATCGCGGCTCTCGTTCCGCGACGATACCGGCGCCGACAACGTGGATCTCGCGGCGAACGAGATCGCGCGCACCGTGGTCGAGAGCTTCGTGGTGCTCTTCAACGGCGATCGCGCGGCGCTCGAGGCCCGTTACGAGGTCGGTTTCGAGGCGCAGGGATCACACTGGAAGCTCACGCTGACGCCACGCGACTCGCGCGTGCTGGCGGTCGTGTCGCGAGTGGTGCTCGAGGGAGACGGAGCGGCCCTCATGCAGATGATCGTCTCCGAGGCCGAGGGCGACCGGACCGTGACCACCTTTCACGACGTTCGCACCGACGTGCGATTCAGCGACGCCGAGCTCGCGCGCATCTTTTCACTCGATCCGAGCGCCGCGCCGCCGTGACCCCGCGCCGCGGCGTCCTCGTCCTGCTGGCGCTCTTGGCCGGGCTCGGGTGGATCGCGATCCCACGCCTCGACGTGGGTACCGACATCACCAACATGATGCCGGAAGGCACCGAAGGAACCCTCGCGGCCATCTCACGCCACCTCACCCAGACCGAGCTCTCTCGCACGATGATCCTGTCGGTGGGCGCGGACGACACGGTGCAGGCTCTGGCGGCCGCTCGCGAGCTCGCCTCCGCGCTTCGCGACCTTCCGCAAGTCGAGTGGCTCCGCAGTGGAGTGGACGAAGACCAGACACGCGCGGTGTACGACCTCTACTTCCCGAGACGTCACGATTTCTTGAGCGACGATCCGGCCGAGCTCAAGAGCTTCCTGTCGGACGCCGGGCTGGCCACCGCGGCGCAGACCCTTCGGCGCGAGCTCACGCTCCCCACCGCGCCGCTCGCGAAGAAGCTCGCGCCCGCCGACCCGCTGGGCGCGTTCCGCCGGATGCTGGAGCGGTTTCGCGGGACGGAGCCCGATCTGGTGCTCCGCGACGGACAGTTCGTCTCCCCCGACGGACGCTGGGCGATCCTCTTTCTCACCACGCGGAGCTCGGCCTTCGACGGCAAAGTGCAGCGAGTCTTCCTCGGCGACGTGCGCGCCCGCTTCGACCAGCTCGCGGCGTGCCGGGGCGGGCATCTCGCGCTCGAGATGGCGGGTGCCAATCGCTTCGCCGTCGACGCCGAGCGCAGCATTCGCAGAGACGTGCGCGCCATGGCGATCGTCTCCACCCTGGGCGTCGCCGGTCTGGTGCTGGCGTTCTACCGGTCGCCACGGAATTTCTTCCTCGCGTCGCTGCCAGCGCTCGCCGGCATCCTGGTGGCGATCGCGGCGGGGATGCTGGCCTTCGGGCAACTCGACGGGCTCACGCTCGGCTTCGGTGCGGCGCTCGTCGGTGTCGTGGTCGACTATCCGATCTGCCTCCTGACGCACGTGATCCTCGCCCGTCCGGCCACGCCGGTGCCCGACGTCCTGAAACGCGTGCGTGGCTCGATCTGGCTCGGCGCTCTCACCACGATGGCGAGCTTCGCGGGCCTCGGGCTCACCCACTTCCGGGGCTTTCGCGAGCTGGCACTCTTCTCCGTGGTGGGCGTGCTGAGCGCCGTGCTCGTCACGCTCTACGTCTTGCCGGGCCTGTGCGTGGTGCCGGGATCGCCTCCGCGACTCGCGCTCCGGCTGTCGAAGGCACTCGGCCGGATCGTCGAGCGGGCGGCCGCGCGACGAAGCTGGCTCGTGGCGGTCGCCGGGCTCTCTCTCGCCCTCGCGCTGCCGGCGGTCAGGGGGCTGCGCTGGGTCGACGATCTCTCGAAGCTGTGGCGGATGGATCCCGCGCTCGAGGCCGAGGACGAACGGGTGCGCGCGCGCGTATCGCCCACCGAGATGGGTCGACTGGTGATCGCACTGGCTCACGACCGCGAGGGCGCCCTGGCACTCGACGACGTCGTGTACCGGAGGCTGTCGCACACGGTCGCCTCGGGCGCGCTCCGGGGGATGCGCTCGCTCCACGCCTTTCTCTGGGCCCAATCGCTTCAGCGCACCAACCGCGAGGCGGTGAGCGTTGCTGCCGCCGAGGGCCTGGCGGCACGGGTCGACCGCGTCTTCTCGGAAGCGGGCTTCCGGCCGGGCGCGTTCGAACCTTTCGCGCGAGACCTCGCCGGTCCGCCGGTGGATTTCCTCACCTACGAGGCACTCGTCGCCTCGCCGCTCGCGGACCTGGTGCGCTCGAGCCTGATCCAGCTCGGACCGGATACCGCCGCGATCACCTACCTCGAGGGAGTGAAGGACGAGGCGGCGGTGCGCGCCGCAGTGGCCGACCTCGACGGCGTCCACTTCTTCGATCAGAGCACGTTCCTGAACGAGATCTACGCCACCTTCCGCTCCACGACGGTGAAACAGGTGTTCGTCGGCAATGGACTGGTCGTGGTCTTGCTGCTCGCGCGCTACCGCAAGCTGCGGCCCGCGGTCGCGGCGTTCGTTCCCTCGGTCCTGGTCGTGAGCGTGCTGCTCGGACTCTTCGCGCTGCTGCACGTCGAGACCAACCTGCTGCACGCGATCTCGCTGGTGACGGTCACCGGCATGGGCGTCGACTACGGGGTCTTCGTGGTGGACGCCGCGCGACGCGGCGATGGGCTCGGCCCCGCCCTGCTCTCGATCCTGCTCTGCGCGCTCATGACGGTCTTCACGTTCGGCGTGATGGCCATGTCGCGACACCCCGCGCTGCAGGCGATCGGCGTCACCGTGGGCCTGGGTGTCCTGCTCTCGTTCTTGCTGGCACCGCTGGCACTGCTGGTGCTCGAGCGCGAATGAGACGGATCGTACCGGTCGTCGTGGCCCTGGTGCTGGCGTGCTGCGGCTGCGTAACGCTGTGGAAAGCCGGAATCCGTCCCTCCGACGGTGGGCGGATGTGTGCAGGCGAGCTGGTGCCGACCGCCGCGATCCCGGACGGGTTCGCGCTCCGCGCCGAGGTGCGCGTGCTGGCCAAGCCGGGGATCGACTGGGCGCTCACGGTCGCGGCACAGAAGACCGCCGGGCGCCTGGTGGTGGTCGGCCTCGACGGGTTCGGCGCCAAGCTCTTCACGATCGTTCAGCAGGACACGAGCCTGACGGTGGACCGCGCGTTCGGCCGCAGCATGCCGTGGCCACCCGAGAACGTGCTGCGCGACATCCAGGTCGCTCGGCTCGGCGCCACGCCGGGCCAAGGCGTCTCGATCGAGCGCTCGGCCGAGGAGGGAGGCCGAGTGCGAGTCGTGATCCACGACGGCAGCTGCTACCACGTGACGATCGTGGTTCTCGCCGGAGACGAAGCGGCACGGTAGGTGCCCTGCGAGCACGGCGGGCTGGAGCGACCCGCTGAACAATCCGCGGCATCCGTGTTGCATTCGCAGTCGCCAATCACCATCGCGCCGCTCTCTTCGCGGCTCGGGCGTCCCTCGACTCATCGCAAAAATGATCGACGCTCTCCGCCTCCTCCAGAGCCTGCTGGTCGAGACGTTCGCCGAGTGGCGCGAGGACAAGGCCAGCCGTCTCGGTGCGGCTCTGGCCTACTACTCGGTCTTCTCCCTGGGGCCGCTGCTGATCCTCGTCACCGCGATCGCGGGGCTCTGCTTCGGCGAGCAGGCCGTGCGCGGCGAGCTGGTGAGTCAGCTCGACGGGCTCCTCGGTGAAACCGCCGCTCGCGCCGTGGAGCGCCTGCTGGCTGGCGCGAGTCAGCCGACCGCCGGAGCGCTGGCGACGATGGTGGGGATCGTCACGCTCTTGATCGGGGCCACCGCGGTGGTCGTGGAGCTCAAGGACGCGCTCGACACGATCTGGGACGTGAAACCGAAGGCCGGCCTCGGTGTGCGGACCTTTCTAAGGAAGTACGTGGTCTCGCTCGCGGCGGTGATCGCGCTCGGCTTCCTGCTCACGGTCTCGCTGGTCGTCACGACGGCGCTGAGCGCCATCGGGAAGCGAATCGGCATCAGCGCGGGCGTCCCGGAATCGTGGCTCGAGCTCGCGAACTCGTTCGTGTCCTTCGCGGGCATCACGCTGCTCTTCGCCCTGATCTTCAAGGTGATACCGGACGTGAAAATCCGCTGGAGCGATGTCTGGCCCGGTTCGGTCGTGACCGGGTTGCTGTTCCTCGGCGGGAAGTTCCTGGTGGGCTTCTACCTGGGCCGCCGCAGTCTCGAATCAACCTACGGTGCCGCGGCTTCCGTGATCGTGTTGCTGGTGTGGATCTACTACTCGGCGCAGATCGTGTTCTTCGGCGCCGAGTTCACCCAGGTTTACGTGCGGCGCCTGCGAGGTCCGGCCGAGCCTGAGACGTTCGCCGAGTCCGCGGTCGCGTCGCCCGTCGTCGGTCCGCCCGCGGCCAGCTTGGCGGCGGCGGGGCGAAGCAGCACGGCGGCATCCGGGTCGAGGACGCGAAACGTGAGGGACTCGGTGAAGAAGAGCTTCACTTCCTTCGCATCGTGGATCTCGTAACCGATCGAAGCGTCCTGACCGAGGGTGAGCTCGAAGTCGCCGCCCCGTCGCGACACCAGCGCGCCGCCCTCGCCCAGCACCGGCGCCAGGAGCACCGGGCCGTCGATCAGTCGAGCGAGCCGCGGGATGAGCGGATACTGATCGCCGCTGGTTCCGCTGAGCGCCTTGAAGAGCTCGTCACCGACCGCCAGCGCGTAGGGCCCCGCGACGCCGAGGATCTTGAGCCGGACCAGCGCTTCGGCCACGGCCCCCGGGAACCGCTGCGGATCCGCCGCGATCTCGAGCGGTGTCCGGGCCGTGGCATCCAGCACGCCGCGGACCCCTGCTTCCGCCAGGCCCCGAAACACCACCTCATCCTCGGCGTGCGCCAGCGCGCGCGCGGCGTTCATGAGCGGCTCGAGATCGAGGTCCGCGGCACCGCGCGATGCGTTGTCGAGCTCCCACACGCTGAGCCGGAACGGCACGCGCAGCTCGATCAGCGGCAGCACCTGACGGATGCCGTACGAGACGCCGGCTCGGTCGCCGTCGTGAATGCTGAGCCTGCCGAGGCCGATGGCCGACACGTCCCAGCCGAGAGGACCTTTGACGTCGACGATCCGTCGCGCCGAGAGCGTGGCCGTGAGTGTCGCCCGGGCCTGCCTCTCGATCTCCGCCCAGGCGGAGGTCGGAATCGGCGCAAGTGAAGTCCTGAAGAGATCCATGGTGTGTCCTCGTCACGCACCGGCGGAGCGTTCGCGCCGCCGCTTGGCGGTCGCGCGGGCCTCGCCCGGCTCGACCGCGTCATGAAGGCTACCGATCCCCAGGTCGACGCGACGCGGGCTCGCCGGACCCCCGCCGACCTCCGCGCCGGACTTCGATGCCGCTCCGGTCGCCGGCTCCGTCTTGGGCTCGCGCTGCGTGATCGAACCGGTCGTGAACACGAACCGCCGCAGCGCGGCGTCCCACACCGGGTTGCAGCGGCGCAGCCACTCGAGCGTCATGCAGGCGTGCTCGATCTCCTCGTCGCGATTGTGCGCGAGCACCTCCGCGAGCAGTGGATCGGTGCAGGTGGCGACCCGCTGGTGATACCAGTCGACCGCCTCGATCTCTTCCTTGAAGCTCACCAGCGCGCGGTGCAGATCGCGGTCGGCGGGGCTCAGGCTCTCGTAGGGCTCGTGATAGGTGCTCATTCCGGTCCCTTTCTCCCGTCTGCGAATTCCGTCCGCGATCCTGCTCTGCACCCGTCGTTCAACCACCGACGCGCGCCGAGCAGGGCTCGTCCGACCGGCGAAGTGCAAGGCGGGTGCCCGACGATCCGCATCACGAGCACGCGGCGCTTTGCACCGTATCCACCAGGGTCGAGCCGCGACGTTGCAAACGAATGAACCGACCCTTGTAGAACCTACAGAGCCTCGTGTGCTGCCCGGCCCGCGGCGGAACGAGATCAGCCGTTCGTGACGATGACCTTCAGCGCGCGTTCCTGCATGGCGTGGCCGAAGGTGTCGTAGGCGCGCATGACCTCGTCGAGCCCGAAACGATGCGTGATCAAGTGCTTGGGCTCGAGCTTCCCCGACGTCACCGTCTTGAGCAGCATCGGCGTCGACACGGTGTCGACCAGACGGGTGGTGAGCGTGATGTTGTGAGACCAGAGTCGCTCCAGCTCGAGCTGCACCGGCTTGCCATGCACGCCGATGTTGGCGATGCGGCCACCGGCCGCGACGATCCGCTGACAGACGTCGAACGTGGATGGGATCCCCACGCACTCGATCGCCACGTCGACGCCTCGCCCCTCGGTCAGAGACATCACGCTCTCGACGGCTTTGCCATCGCTGCTGTTGACCACTCTCGTGGCTCCCAGGCCCTTCGACACCGCCAGACGGTTGTCGTCGAGGTCGATCAGGATGATCTCCGCAGGCGAGTAGAACCGCGCCGTCAAGAGTGCCGCGAGCCCGATCGGGCCCGCGCCGACGATCGCCACCGTGTCGCCGGGCGCAATCCGTCCGTTCTGGACCCCGCATTCGAAGCCGGTGGGCAGGATGTCGCTCAGCATCACCAGCGCTTCCTCATCGGCTCCCCGCGGAATGGCGTGAAGACTGTTGTCCGCGAACGGGATCCGGACGTATTCCGCCTGTGTCCCGTCGATGAGATTCCCCAGGATCCATCCGCCGCCGTTCAGGCAATGGGAGTACATCCCTTTCTTGCAATGCAGGCACTTCCCGCACGACGTGATGCACGAGATCAGCACGTGATCGCCGGCGGCGAAGCTCGAAACCCCTTCCCCGATCGTGTCGACGATGCCCACGCCTTCGTGCCCCAGGATGCGGCCGTCCGTCACGGCCGGCACGTCGCCCTTCAGGATGTGCAGATCCGTTCCGCAGATCGTGGTCCTGGTGAGCCGAACGATCGCATCGGTCGGCGCCTGGATGACGGGTATGGGCTTCTGGTCCAGCGAACGCTGGCCTGGGCCGTGATAGACGAGCGCCTTCATCCGCGGATCTCGTCCCGGATCAGGCGGCCGCCGCTTCGACGAACGCGGGCGTCTCGACGGGCGCGCTCCGCAGCGCTTCGATGTGACGGACCAGCTCGCTCCGGACGAAGACCGCGTACTCGTAGAGGTGCTTGTGCATCAGCGCCAGCACCACCGCCTTCCGCATCGATCCGGGCCTGCGCAGCAGCGTTTCGGCGAACATGCGCAGCGTCATCGCCGCTCGGCGGGGCGGTGCGAGCAGGACGCAGCTCCACAGCACCCGCAGGAAGATCCACACCTCGGCAGGGCCCGCCGCCACCCGCACCCGGACGCCGTCGCCCTGCTGCCGGATGAACGCCATGGCTCGCTCCCGGTAGTTCCCGTAGTCGTAGAGCCGGTCGAGCAGGTGCTTGTATCCCTCGTAGAACTCGATCCGCGACATGGCTGCCGGGATCACGTTCGAGAACACGAACTGGTCGCCGGTGTACTCGTCGTCGAGCCGGCCCGCGGCCAGGAGGCGCTCGCGAAGCGGCGTCTGCGGAAGAGCATTCAAGAGACCGGTCATCGAGACCGGGATCCGCGCGTCCTGGATGAAGCGGAACTGTTCCTCGAAGATCGAGTAGTCGTCGTGGTCGAACCCCACGATCATGCCCGCCATCACCTCCATCCCGGCATCCTGGATCCGGTGGACGGACGTGAGCAGGTCGGCGCGTGTGTTCTGGTTCTTGCCGGTCTCCTCGAGACTCGCCACCCGCGGCGATTCGATCCCGATGAA
>CAZYWA010000043.1:6636-24982 GCA_964650975.1 uncultured bacterium | reverse complement strand
TACCCGCTCGCCGGCGCGCCTCCGGGCGCGCTTGCAAATCATGGGTCACCACGCGGTGGAGCGCGAGCAGGCCCGGCCCTCGAGGCTCGGGGCGATCGATTCCATTCGGTCAAGCAGGCGCGCTGAGCTTCGCGATGATCGTGCCCGCGTCCCAGAAGGCGCGCAGCGAGGCAATCTGGCCGGCCGCGTCGAGCACGATCACGTCGATGCCGTCGAAGCGCACGTCAACGCCGTTCTTGCCGCGGCCCTTCGCGTCCCACACCACCCCGATCTCGTTTCCGGCCGGGTAGACCCTGACCGGAGTCAGGTCGACGGCGGATAGGAGCCCGCCGATCTGCTCGAAAAACGCTTGCACCTGCGCGGGACCGCGCCGCGTGCCGCCGCCGACCGGGTCTTCTTGAAGACCGTCGGCCGCGAAGCACGCGGCGACACCGGCGAAGTCCATGCGGCGGAGTGCCTCGAAGTAGCGAGTGAGGGTGGGGTGAAGCTCGGTCGACATGGCGTGAATCCTTCCGCTGGGTGTGGTGTGAACTACCTACGTGACAAGCTCCGGGGCGGATGAGCTTACCCGTCTCGTCCTCCGCCGCCATCCGGATCCTGCGCCGCGCCTCACCCGCGCTGCTGATCCTGCTGGTCGTCGGTTTTCACCCGGAAACGCCCCACTTCTGGGATCCGGCGTTCTACACCGGCCAGCTGGTCTCGATCTGGTACGGCCACGATCTGCTGCTCCACGACGATCTGGTCGCGCTTTCGGACCATCCGGTCTACCGCTTTCACGCCATCACCCATCTCGACCCGACGACCGGCACGATCCTCAACACGTTCTCGGTCGGTCCGGCGTTCGTCCAGTCGCCGATCGTCGGTCCATTCGTGGTCGCCATACGCTGGCTGGGACGGCCGCGTTTCGACCCCGTGGTGCTCGCGGCCTTCGCGGCCGCGATGCTGGTGACGCTCGCGCTCGGAATGCTGGCGCTCGAGTGGGTGCTCGCTCGCGCCCGCGCCGGACGAAGCGCGAGCCGGCTCGCCGTGTGGTGCGTGCTCGCGGGCACGCCGCTCGCGGTCTACACGTTCGCCGACTACTCGATGGCGCACCACCTCTCGGCGATGTGCGCGGCATGGTTCGTGGCGTCGAGTCTCGGGTGGGCGCGGCGGCCGTCCTTGGTGCGGGCCGGCCTGGTGGGAGTGAGCGCGGGGACGCTCGCGATCGTGCGCTGGCAGGACGCGTGTTACGCGGCGTGGCTTTTGCCGGTGCTGGTCGAGCGTCTCGCGCACGCGAGCGCCGCGCGGCGCAGGCGCCTGATCGCGGGTCTGCCGGTGATGCTCGGGTGCGCCGCTGCGATCGGTCTGGTGCAGTGCAGCGCCTGGTGGCGCCAGTTCGGCCTCTGGACCACCATTCCGCAGGGCAGCGAGTTCATGCGCTGGAGCTCGCCCGCGCTCGCGTCCGTGTTTTTCGATCGTAGTCACGGGCTCTTCACGTGGAGCCCGGTGGTGGCGATCGCGCTCGTGGGCTCGGTGCTCGGGGTGTGGCGGCGGCGCGGCCCGTGGCGCGCGGTGCACGTGGGCGGGATCGCGGTGTTCGCGGCCGAGAGCTACGTGAACGCATGCGTCGCCGACTGGTGGGGTGGGTCGGCCTACGGCGCGCGCCGGTTCTGCTCGCTGGCACCGGTGGTGGCGCTGGGGCTGGCCGAGTTGTTCCGCGGCCGGCGCGCGCGCGCCAGCCGCTGGCTCATCGCAATCGGCACCGGAGCGTGGGCGCTCGTGTGTCTGGCGTCGTTCAGCGCCGGCGGCGGCGTGTTCCGCGGGTGGTCGCCACTTGCCGCGTGGATCGCGCGCTCGCGGGACCCGGGCGCGCTCGCGGCGGCGGTCACACTCCGTCTCGGCGTGCTGCCATGGGCACTCTTCTTCGTGGTCGCGATGGCCGTGGCGCAGCACGCGGTGGTACGAGCGGCACGCGTCGCGTCGGTTCGGCGAAATTGGCTGGTGACCTGGCTGGGATACGCGTGTCTTGCGAGCACCGTGCTCGTGACGCTGGGGCCGTCGCCGCTCGACGTCGGCCGGGCATGGAGCGGTTTTCTGGAAGGCACCGTCACCGCGGCCGCCGCGCGCGCGCGAAGCGTGCCGGCCGCCGCGATCGATTTCGTGAGCGCCGTCGAGTGCGTGTCGAGCCGCGGCGGGGACTGCGCGCAAGAGCTGGGCGAGAGGGGTGGCGAGGACGGCGTCACGTGGCTCGCCGACGCCGATCGGGTGGTGCGCGATCTGCCGGGGCTGATGGAGACCGCGATCTCCACAAGATGCTGCGCGCGAAGGCGACGGTGTTGCGCGAGCTCGGCGCGCGAGCGCTGGGCGAGAAGTCGCGAGCCTGCCGCGACGCCGTGCTCCTCGAGTCGGCCGCGCTCTCCGACCGCGCGGACGCGGTGCGAGCGGTCGCTCGGGAGGCGAGCGAGGCCGTGGCCCGGCGCGGACACTGCCCCGCCGCCGAATCGACCGATTCGCCGCCCGCGGCGCTCAGCCCTTGAACGTGGAGGGACCGGCGTCGCCGAAGGGCTCGTCGCGCTCGCGCACCGCTTGCTTGAAGCCGGTCTCGGCGGCGCGCGTCTGGAACGCGTAGCCCTCGCGGGTGTGGCGGGCGATGCCGTCGAACACGGTGCCCAGGATCTGGGTCGTGTGCAGACCCTGCTGCATCACGGTCTGATTCACCAGCAGCTTCATCATCACCAGCTGGTTCACCGGCATGCGCGCGATCCGCTCGAGCAGGATCTCGAAGCGTAGGTCGAGATGCTCGGGCGGTGGCGACTCGATCGCGAGCCCCCACTCGTGCGCCTCGCGGCCCGAGAGGCAATCGCCGGTGAAGAGCAATCGCTTCGCCTTCTCGATGCCGATGCGGTGCGCCCATACCATCGTGGTGGGGACGCCCCACACGCGCGCCGGCGGATAGCCGATCTTGGCGTCCTCGGCGATCACCAGGAGGTCCGAGCAGAGCGCCATGTCGGTGCCGCCCGCGACGCAGAACCCGTGCACCTTGCACACCACCGGTTTGTCGGAGTGGAAGAGACTCATGAAGCCGCGCACGTTGCGGCTCATCATCTGGTAGTCGATGCCAGGGTCCCAGGTTTCGCCTGGAATGTGGTTTTGCGCCTGGACCGCGGGATCCATCGGCGATCCGGCGGGCCAGGTGCTCGTGTCGGCGACGCCGGTCAGCATGTTCTGCGCCGACGCCACCAGGTCGTAGCCGCCGCAGAAGCCCTTGCCGTTCCCGGCGAGGGCGATCACGTGGACCTCGGGATCGAGATTGGCGCGCTCGACCGCCTGACTCAGCTCGAGCGGCATCTCGAACGTGATCCCGTTCCCGCGCTCGGGGCGGTCGAGCGTGACGCGCGCGATGCGCCCGGTACGTGCGTAGGTGAGCGTGCGAAAGTGGCTCGAGGTGGACGTGCTCATGGCTCCTCCGGAGTCGACCCGATGAAGTATCGTGCCGTTCTAGCACTCGATCGGGACCAGCACGCCACATGAGCGCGCTCGCGATTCGAACCTTCCTGACGCTCTTCGTGGTGCTCAACCCGATCGGTCTGGCGCCGGTCTTCGTGGGGCTCGCGGGCACGCGCACGCCGGCCGAGCAGGATCACATCGCGCGCAAGGCGGTGCTGGTGGCGGGCGGCGTGCTGCTCGCGTTCTGGTCGGGCGGCGAGTGGCTGATCCGGAACCTCGGCATCACGCTCGGCGCATTCCGCGTCGCGGGCGGACTGCTGCTCTTTCGCATCGCCGTGGGAATGCTGTTCGCGAAGGAGGAGCGCCGCACCGACGAGGAGGAAGAGGAAGCGAAGCTGCGCGCCGACATCGCGGTCTTCCCGCTGGCCATCCCGCTGATCGCGGGACCTGGAGCGGTGGCGAGCGTGATGATCCTCGCCGGCGAGGCGGGGCTCTATCGGTTTGGCGGCGTGATGGTGCCGCTCTCGCTCGCCCTGGTGCTCGGCCTCAACTACCTGAGCCTGCGCATGTCGGGCTGGCTCACCCGGCTGATGGGAAAGACCGGGGTCAACGTGATCACACGCGTGCTGGGACTCTTGCTCGCGGCGCTAGCGGTGCAATACGTGGCCGACGGCGCGCGGCCGCTGCTGCACGGTGCCTGAGCGGGAGATCGGAAGCGAGCGGTTGGAGGGACGCGGTCCCTCGCGTCCGCGGCGCCGGATCTCCCTGTGACGCTGCGGCGGCGAGGGACCGACGCCCTCCGATCGGAGTGCGAGCGAGCTACTTTTTCGCCGCGCGGCGAACGCGCTGGATCACCTCGTCCAGGCGCTGGGCGAAGCGCGAGCGGTCGCGTGGGCTCATGGGCGGCGGGCCGCCGGTCATCTCGCCCATGTCGCGCAGATCGGAGTAGAGGTCGCGCATCGCGAGCGCCTGGCCGATCGAGTCCTTGGTGAAGATCTCGCCACGGGTGCTCAGCACCTGGGCACCGCGCTCGACGCAGCGCGCGGCGAGCGGAATGTCGGCGGTGACGCAGACGTCGTCTTTCTCGATGTGCTCGGCGATCCAGTCGTCGGCTGCGTCCGGCCCCGCCGCCACCCGCACCCGCTCGACGAGCGGCGCCTCGGGAACGAAGATCGCGCGGTTCGACACCACCACGACGCGCAGCTGGTAGCGCTTCGCGACGCGGTAGATCTCGTCCTTGACCGGACAGCCGTCGGCGTCGATGTACATCGCGAGCATGTGCGGGTGACTCTTGGTCTCGTTTGGAGGGCTGCGGTCCCTCGCAGCCGCAGCGTCACATCGCGATCGATCGCCGCGGACGCGAGGGACCGCGTCCCTCCGAGCCCGGTCAGGCGCCTTCGAACGCGCTGCTCACGATCGCACGTGCTTCCTCTTGCAGCCGGTGCAGGTGATCGGCGCCGAGAAAACTCTCCGCGTAGATCTTGTACACGTCTTCGGTGCCCGACGGTCGCGCCGCGAACCAGCCGTTCTCGGTCGTCACCTTGAGCCCGCCGATCGCGGCGCCGTTCCCGGGAGCCGCGGTGAGCTTCGCGACGATCGGCTCGCCCGCCAGCGTGGTGGCGCGCACCTGCTCCGGCGCGAGCTTCTTGAGCGCATTCTTCTGTGCCGGTGTGGCGGGGGCGTCGATGCGCTCGTACACCGGATCGCCGAGCTCTCGAGTGAGCGATCGATAGGTCTCGCCCGGATCGCGCCCCGCCTTGGCGGTCATCTCGGCGGCGAGCAGATCGAGGATGAGGCCGTCCTTGTCGGTGCTCCAGGCGCCACCGTCGCGGCGCAGGAACGAGGCGCCGGCGCTCTCCTCGCCGCCGAAGCCGAGCGAGCCGTCGAGCAGGCCGTCGACGAACCACTTGAAGCCCACCGGCACTTCGACGAGCCGCCGTCCGAGCTTCGCGGCCACGCGATCGATCAGGCTGCTCGACACCAGCGTCTTGCCGATGCCCGCGTCGGCGCGCCACCCCGTGCGGCTCCGGAACAGGTAATCGATCGCGACGCACAGGTAGTGGTTGGGATTCATGAGCCCCGCCGAGCGCGTCACGATGCCGTGGCGGTCGCTGTCGGTGTCGTTGCCGAACGCGATGTCGAAGCGGTCCTTGAGCTCGACCAGCCCGGCCATGGCGTAGGGTGACGAGCAGTCCATGCGGATCTTGCCGTCCCAATCGACGCGCATGAAGCGGAACGTCGGATCGACGCTCTCGTTCACGATGGTGACGTCGAGATCGAAGCGCTCGCGGATGGGCTTCCAGTAGCCGACGCTGGCGCCGCCCAGTGGATCGACGCCGATGCGCAGCTTCGCGGCGCGAATCGCATCGAAGTCGATCACCTGCGCGAGCTCGCCCACGTAGCTCGACACGTAGTCGTGGCGGTGCGTGGTGGATGCCCGCCGCGCCGCGGCCGCGCTCACGCGCTTCACCGCGCCGAGCCCTGCGGCGAGGATCTCGTTGGCGCGCTTCTCGATCCAGCCCGTGATGCCGGTGTCGGCCGGGCCGCCGCTCTGCGGGTTGTACTTGAAGCCGCCGTCCTCGGGCGGATTGTGCGACGGCGTCACCACGATGCCGTCGGCGAGCGCCGAGCCGCGGCCGCGGTTGTACGCGACGATCGCGTGCGAGACGACCGGCGTGGGTGTGTAGCCGTCGGCGGCGTCGATCATGATCTCGACGCCATTCGCCGCCAGCACCTCGAGCGCCGAGGTCGTCGCCGGCACCGAGAGCGCGTGCGTGTCCATGCCCAGGAAGAGCGGGCCGGTGATGCCTTGCGCCGCGCGGTGCTCGCAGATCGCCTGCGTGGTGGCGAGGATGTGCGCCTCGTTGAACGAAAGGCGCAGCGCCGAGCCGCGGTGGCCCGACGTGCCGAACGCGACTCGCTGCTCGGGCACCGACACATCGGGTTTCTCGGCGTAATACGCCGTCACCAGCCGCGCCACGTCGACCAGGATCGACTCGGGCGCGGGCTTTCCCGCCAACGGATGAACGCTCATTCGTGCTCCGTGCTCATGCCGCGGAGCTTACACCGCGAATCGATCGCGATCCTTGGAGGGCCGGCGGTCCCTCGCCGCCGCAGCGTCACATCGGAATCGGACGCTGCGGACGCGAGGGACCGCGTCCCTCCAAGCCAAACCGCTCAGCGCAGGTGCCCCATTCGCCCGGCGCTGTAGTCGGCCATCGCCTGGCGGATCTCCTGTGCGGTGTTCATCACGAACGGACCCTGACCCACGATCGGCTCGTCGATGGGCTCGCCCGCGAGCAAGAGCGCGGTCGAATCCTCCGTCGCCTCGACCTCGAGGCCCTCGCCGGCGCGATCGAAGAGCGCCACTTCCGCGGGACCGATCCGCTCCACGCTGTTCACGCGCGCTCCGCCCTTCAGCAGCACCAGCGCCGCCGTGTGACCGTCCGCCACCGGCAGCGTGGCCGAGTGGCCGCCCGCGAGTCGCAGGTCCCACACCTGGATCGGCGTGAACGTCCTGGCCGGACCTTTGTTCCCGTCGAGCTGGCCCGCGATCACGCGCGCGGTCCCCAGTCCGGCGGCGAGCTTCACCGTGGGAATGTCACCGCTCACGATGCTCTGGTAGCCGGGCGTGGTCATCTTGTCCTTGGCCGGCAGGTTCACCCAGAGCTGCACCATCTCGAACGCTCCGCCGCGGCGCGCGAAGTCGCGGCCGTGGAACTCCTCGTGGACGATGCCCGACGCCGCGGTCATCCACTGGACGTCGCCCGGGCCGATCCGCCCGCCGCCGCCCGACGAATCGCGGTGCTCGACCTCGCCCGCGTAGACGATGGTCACGGTCTCGAAGCCGCGGTGCGGATGCTCGCCCACGCCGAGCCGCTCGTGAGTCGGCGGGAACTCCGCCGGCCCGCCGTAGTCGAGCAGCAGGAACGGGCTCAGCTCGGCGCCCAGAGCCGAGTAAGCGAAGAGCGATCGAACCGGAAACCCGTTCCCGACCCAGTGCCCGCCCGCGCTGCGCAACACGCGGCGAAGCTCTTTCGAAGGCATTTCCCGGATGGCTGGCTGCATGACGAACTCTCTTTCTGGCGGCGTTTTCCGCGCCAATCGTCGATGACCGCCATGCTAACCGGGGTGTCCAGTGGCGCCGCTCGGCGGCAGGGCGGGCTTCTCGTCGCGACCCGTTGTTGCGACCCGCTGCGGGACGTATCGTGCGCTCAGCGGGCGATGACGGGAGGCCAGGCTCACCGCCCCATGGAGCGGCGCGCGACCGAGATCATGTCCTTGCCGAGCAGGGCGCTCGCGCACAGGACGCCGCCCATCAGCGCGCCGGCGACGCCTGCCGAGCACACGTCCTGTCCGGTGAGGTAGAGGCCCGGGATGCTGGTGCGGGGGCGCAGGCGGCGTTCGCGGAAGCGAGCCGGGTCGTGGTCGATGCCGTAGAGCTCGCCGCGCTCCCACGCCGCGAAGTGCCGGGTGGTGATGGGAGTGGAAAGCTCGGCGTGGATCACGTGGCCGCGTGCTTGCGGAACCCACTGGTAGAGGCGGTCGAGCAGCCGCGACGTGAAGCGCTCCTTCAGCGCCTCGTATTCGTCGCCACGGTGCTGCCAGCGTGAGTCCGCCCAGCGGGCGAACCACGCGTAGGGAGCGAGGGTGATGACGTCGATCGTCGAGCGGCCCGGAAAGCGAGACGCGAAGCTCGGATCCTTGGCGGCCGGAAAAGAGATGTAGACGACCGGAAAGGGTGCTTCCGGATCGGCCACGAAGGCCTCGACGTTTCGCTCGTGGTGCTCGTCCGGGTAGAGCCAGTAGTTGGCCCTGGGAAGGGCTAGCTCGTCCGCCGTCCGGTCGAGCCCGAGGTAGAGGCACAGGTGGCCGACGCTGCGCGTGAGGTGGGCGAAGGCGCCGCGCTCGCGCGACGGTGTGGCCGGATCGAGGAGCGTCTGGAAGGTGTTGTGGATGCCGGCGTCGCTCACGATGACCGGCGCGCGTAGCTCGCGGCCGTCGACCATGCGCACGCCCACGGCGCGGCCGCGCTCGACGATGATCCGTTCGACCTCGGCCCGCACTACCACGCGACCGCCCGCACGCTCGATGGTCGGCACGATGGTGGCGGCGAAGCGGCTGGCGCCGCCCACCGGGAAGTAGCCGCCGCGCAGGTAATGGCCCGCGACCATCGCGTGGATCGCGAAGCTCGATCGCGCGGGTGGCAATCCGTAATCGCCGAACTGGCCGGTGAGCACCGCGATGAGCCGCTGGTTCGAGGTCAGCTTCTCCAGCACCTCGCGGGTGGTGCGCGACGCGATGCGCTCGAGCTTGCGGCGCATGGCGCCGCCCACCAGCTTGGCCACGGCGGGCGGCAGCGCGCGCTCGGCGAAGAAGAGCTTCGTGGCGCGCTGCGCTTCGTCGACCAGCTCGACGTAATGCTCGATGGCCTCGCGCTCGCCGGGAAACCGCGCCGCGATCGCCTCCACGAAATTCTCGCGCCCCGCGGGGAAATCGAAGACTTCCTCGCCCAGCACGATGCGGTCGTAGACGTCGCCCATCGACGCCCACTCGATCGGCTCGCTCGCCATGTCGTCGAGCAGCACCCGTAGCGGTGCCCGCGGGTGGCCGACGTCGCCGATGTAGTGGACGCCGACGTCCCACTCGAAGCCGTTCCGCTGGAACGTGTGGGTGTAACCGCCGGCCGTGTAGTGCTGCTCGAGCACCAGCACCTTCTTGCCGGCGTGCTTCGCGAGCAGCGCCGCCGCCGCGAGCCCGCCGATCCCCGAGCCCACGACGATCGCGTCGTACGCGGAGTCGGGCTGGAATCGCTTGTAGGGCTCGCCGATCGAAGTCATCGCTCCGCCGTGGCTCGATCGGGTACGGTCTCGGGAGGTCGTCGAGCGAGGCGCTTCACCCGCTGAGACACGAATCTCGGCGTGCTGTTACGTTGCGACGCCGCCGATCGAGCCCCGAGAGTATGCGTCCCGTCAAAGTCTACACGTCTTCCTGGTGCGGGTTCTGCACCGCCGCCAAGCATCTCCTCAAGGCGAAGGGAATTCCCTTCGACGAGATCGACACCACCGGTGACGACGACGTGCGCGCGTGGCTGCGCCAGACCACCGGGCGTCGCACCGTGCCGCAGATCTTCATCGGCGACCATCCGATCGGCGGCTACGAGGAGCTGCGCATGCTCGACGTGGAAGGGAAGCTCGGCGCGCTGCTCGCAGACGAGGACGCCCAGGTGGCCCAGGCGAAGGCCCCCGAATGAAGGTCCTGGTCACCGGCGGCGCGGGGTTCATCGGCTCCCATCTCGTCGAGCGGTTGCTGGCCGACGGCGAGTCGGTGCGGGTGCTCGACGATTTCTCGACCGGCAAGCGCGACACGCTGTCGCTGGTGTCGGCAGACGCGAGGCCGGGCCGCTTCGAGCTGCTGGAAGGCTCGCTGGTCGACCTCGACACCTGCCGGCGCGCGGTGGAGGGCGTCGACGGCGTGCTCCACCAGGCGGCGCTGCCCAGCGTGCCCCGCTCGGTGCGCGATCCGATCGGATCGAACGCCGCCAACGTCGACGGCACGCTCAACCTGCTGGTGGCCGCGCGCGACGCCAAGGTGCGGCGCATGGTGATGGCGTCGTCGTCGTCGGTCTACGGCAACTCGCCCACGCTGCCCAAGATCGAGACCATGCCCACCAATCCGCGCTCGCCCTACGCGCTGACCAAGCTCGCCGGCGAGGTGTACGCGCGGCTCTTCTTCGAGCTCTACGGCCTCGAGACCGTGTGCATGCGCTACTTCAACGTGTTCGGTCCGCGCCAGGATCCGTCGTCGCAGTACGCCGCGGTGATCCCCAAGTTCGTGTTCGCGCTGCTCGACGGGAAGGCACCGGAGATCCACGGCGATGGCGGGCAAACCCGCGATTTCACGTTCATCGACAACGTGGTCGACGCGAATCTGCGGGCGCTCGGCGCACCGAAGGCGCCGGGCGAGGCGATGAACGTGGCCGCCGGATCGCGCACCAGCCTGCTCGAGATGCTGGAGCACATTCAGCGCATCCTGGGCACCGGGATCGCGCCCGTGCACGTCGAGGCGCGAGCCGGCGACGTGCGCGATTCGCTCGCCGATCTGGGCAAGGCCCGCGCGCTGCTCGGCTACGAGCCAGGCATCGGTCTCGTGGAAGGCCTCGAGCGCTACGTCGCCTGGGCGCGCTCGGTGCGGTGAAGCGATACGGAGGGCTGCGGTCGCTCGCAGCCGCAGCGTCACATCTCGACCGATCGCCGCGGACGCGAGGGACCGCGTCCCTCCACCTGGCGCACCTGCGCGAGTGAGCGTCGATCGCTCACGCGCCGTCGAGGGCGCGGCGCAGGGTCGAGAGCATCCGGTCGGGGCGGCAGGGTTTTTCGAGGAAGTTTTGGCGGTGGTCGAGCCGCAGCGCGCGGCCCGCGAGCTCCGCGCTGTAGCCGCTGGTGAAGATCACTTTGAGCTCCGGATCGCGCTCCACCAGGAGCCGCGCCAGCTCGATCCCGCCCAGGCCCTCCGGCATGACCATGTCGGTGAGCAGCAGGTGGATCCGATCCGGGTAGCGTTCCCAGCGGACCAGCGCTTCCGGTCCGTTCGCGGCGTCCAGCACCTGGTATCCGTTCCGGCTGAGCACCGCCTGGATCACGCGTCGCACGTCCGTATCGTCTTCGACCACCAGGATCGTCTCGCCGCCGCCGCGGCGCTCGCTGGCCGGCGCCTCGCTGGCGGCGGGCTCCGCCGCCGAGTCGTCCGGCGAGTCGTCCGCCGGCAGCAGCACGCGGAACGTGGTCCCGCGGCCCAGCTCGCTCTCGACGAGCACCAGGCCGCGGTGCTGCTTCACGATCCCGAACACGGTCGCGAGCCCCAGCCCGGTCCCCTTGCCGAGCTCCTTGGTGGTGAAGAACGGCTCGAAAATCCGGTGCAGGTTCGCTTGCGGAATGCCGCAGCCGGCGTCCTGCACTTCGAGCGCCACGTAACGGCCCGCGCTGCCTTCGGGAATCGAGCGCGCCTCCTCGGCGGTCAGCACCCGAGACCCGGTCGAGACCACCAGGCGGCCGCCGCCCGGCATGGCATCGCGGGCGTTGACCGCGAGGTTGAGCAGCACTTGCTCGAGCATCCCGGCATCGGCGTGGGTGAAGAGCGGTGAGCCGTCGAGCGTCAGCTCGAGCTCGAGGGATAGATCCTCGCCGAGGATGCGGCGCAGCATCTTCGCCAGGTTGGTGACGACCTCGTTGAGATCCACGCGGCGCGGCTGCATCACCTGGCGCCGGCCGAACGCGAGCAGCTGGCGGGTGAGCGCCGCGGCTCGATCGGCGGTGTTCATGATGTCGCCCATCAGGCCGCAGGCGCGCGGTGGGACGCCGGGAAGGCCCGCCGCCTCCTCCGCGAGCATCATCATCGCGCTCAAGAGGTTGTTGAAGTCGTGGGCGACGCCGCCCGCGAGCTGCCCGATCGCCTCCATCTTCTGTGACTGGTGGAAGCGCTCCTCGATGCGGCGCCGCTCGGTGATGTCCTCCGCGACGCCCGCCACGCGGTAGATCCGGCCGAGGGCGTCGCGGATCGGGAATGCCCGATCCTGGATCCAGCGTTCCGAACCGTCGGGGCGAAGAATTCGATATTCCTCGTGGTAGGGCTCGGCGGCTTGCACGGCGGCCTCGGCACGGCGGAACCGCTCGCGGTCGTCGGGGTGGATCGTGTCGCGCCAGGCGGTGGCCGAGTGGTAGACGGTCTCGCACGGGCGGCCCCAGATCTTCTCGTATCCGGGGCTCACGTAGAGCAGCTGGCCGGTTCCGGCGTCGCTCATCCAGAACACCTCCTGGATGCTCTCCACGACCTGGCGGAAGCGCTCCTCGCTCTCGCGCAGCGCCTCGTCGGCGCGCTTCCGGGCGGTGATCACCTGGGTGAACATCGTGAGCCCGCCGATGGCTCCGTCGGCGCGCAGCCACGGGCGCACCTCCCACTGGAGCCATTCCATTCCGCCGTCGGCACGCGGGAACGGGTCCTCGTGGCAGCGCTCGACGCTGCCCGCCAGCACCCGGCGGTGAATCTCCCTCCAGCGCTCCGGGATGTCCGGGAACACGTCGTAGTGGGAGCGGCCTTTCAGGTCCTGGTCCTCGAGGTGATAGTCGACGAGCCAGCGGTCGCTCGCCTGCAGGTAGCGCATGTCGGCGTCGAACATCGCCACCGCGGCGGGCGTGTGCTTGATGAGCTGGCGCAGCAGCGCCTCGCTGCTCGCCAGCGATTCCTCGGCGCGGCGGTGATCCGCCTGGGTGCGAAGGGCCAAGATGCCGTAAGCGAGGTCGCTGGCGAGCTCGCCGAGGAGCGAGATCTCGCTGTCGTCGAACGCGTCCTTCTCGGCGGCGAACACGGCCAGCGCGCCGAACACGGACGCGCCGCGCGCGAGCGGCAGCGCCAGCCCCGAGCGATAGCCGTAGCGCAGCGCGATCTCGCGCCACGGCGCGACCATGGGGTCGGTCGCGAAGTCGCGGCAGACGACCGGCCGGCCGGAACGAATCGCCCGGCCCATCGTGCCCTGCCCGTTGGCGGTCTCGTCGGACCAGCTGACGAACACCTGGTCCAGGTAGCCGTCGTCGTGACCGGCGCTGCCGGCGATGCGCACGGTCCGTTGCTCGTCCTGCTCGGCAAATCCGACCCACGCCAGCTGGTATCCGCCGAGCTCGACGATGACCCGGCAGATGTCGTTCAGGAGCTCCGCCTCGGTGGTGGCGCGCACCAGCACCTGGTTGCAGTGGCTGATGGTGCTGAGCGCGCGGTTGGCGCGGCGCAGGCGCTCCTCGTCCCGGAGACTCTCGGTGACGTCGACCACGGTGCCCGCCGCGAGCGTCGGCAGGCCCTGCGCGTCCCGATACACGCGGCCCATCGCTTCCACCCAGCGCACCGATGCATCCGGCCGCACCAGCCGGTATCGCGCGGTCCATTCGTCGATCGGGCCCTCCAGCGTCCGCCAGATGGTCGACACCACCCGATCGCGGTCGTCGGGGTGGAACATGTCGATCAGCGCCTGGAGGGTGCCGTCGTAGGTCTCGCGGGTGAGCCCGCCGATCGCGTAGACCTCGTCCGACCAGTCCATCCGGTCGCTCGCGACGTGCCACTCCCAGGTGCCCATGCGCGAGGACTCGAGCGCCAGGCGCATGCGGTGCTCGCTCTTCCTGGCCTCGACTTCGGCGCGGCGCTGCTCGGTGATGTCGGTCTCGACGCCATCCCAGAGACTGCCGCCGCCGGGCAGCGGGTGCGGTCTGGACGACAGCTGACGCCAGCGGATCTCCCCCGTCGGCAGGCGAAAGCGCACCGCCACGTTGGCGACGCTCCCCGAGCGCAGCGCCTCAGCCCGTGCCTCGAGGACCTTTGGGAGATCCTCCTCGACGATCTGCCCGAGGAGGATCGATGCATCACCGAACGCCACCTCCGCCGAGATGCCGTGAAGCCGCTCGATGCCGGCGCTCACGTACGCCAGGCGCGTCGTGCCGTCTGCGTTTCGTACCAGCTGGTAGATCATGCTGTCGGGAAGGCGATCCGCGAGCGCGCGCAGCCGCGCATCGCTCTCGCGCGCCGCGCGCAGCTTGGTTCTGGCGTCGACCAGCGCCACCAGCAGCAGCGCGCCGCTCAACGCCGTCATCGCCAGGGTCAGCGCGCTCGCCGAGGTCGAGGCCAGCCCCGCCGATCCCAGGAGCAGCAGCACGATCGCCACGCCGTCGCGGGCGAGCCTCGGAGCCCTCCCCATGGCGGACGCGAGCGGTGACGTGGGTGGCAAGGCAGACCTCGCGTGATGAGCTGTGACGAACGGACGGGCCTGGGCTCGGTCGCGAAAATGGGACGATCGCTCAGGCGTTGCCCCATGCGGTGTCGTGGAGCGAAGGAGCCGGGATCGCCTCGGGGGAGGGGAGGCGCACGCTACCGTTGCCGCTGGCGGACCGAGCCACCGGCGCATGATCCTGCCAGGCGTCGACGCGGAACCGGGACACGATGCTCTTGAGCTCGCTGGCCATCTGCGCCAGGTCGCCGGAAGCGGTGCGGCTCTGCTGCGCGCCGTCGGTGGTGCTCTTCGCGGCGCTCGCGACACCAGCGATGTTGCCCGCGATCTCGCCGCTGCCCTTCGCCGCTTCGCCCACGTTGCGGCCGATCTCGTTGGTGGTCGCCGACTGCTCCTCGACGGCACCGGCGATGCTGCTGGTGGTGTCGCTGATCTGCCGGATCACCCCGGTGATCTCGGAGAGGTCGGCGATGGCGCCCTTGGTGCTTGCCTGGATCGCGTCGACCTTGCGGCCGATGTCCTCGGTGGCGTGAGCGGCCTGCTTGGCCAGCTCCTTCACTTCGTTGGCGACCACCGCGAAGCCCTTGCCCGCGTCACCGGCGCGCGCGGCCTCGATGGTGGCGTTGAGCGCCAGCAGGTTGGTTTGCTCCGAGATCGAGGTGATGGCGCCCAGGATGGCGCCGATCTCGGTCGACGAGCGGCTGAGCTGCTCCATGGTCTCGTTGGCCTTCTCGGCGCTGCGCACCGCCTGGCCGGTGATTTCCGAGGCGTGGCTGGCGCTGCGGGCGATCTCGCGGATGGACGCGTTCATCTCCTCGCAGCCGGCCGCGACCGTCTGGATGTTGCTCGAGATCTCCTCGGCGGCCGCCGACACGACCGTCGCCTGCGCGCTGGTCTCTTCCGCGTTGGCGCCCATCTGGGTGCTCACGGCCGACATCTCCTCGGAAGCGGCCGCGAGGGTCTCGCTCTTCACGGCGATCGCGCGGACGCTTTCCGCGACCGACGACAGCGCCGCGTCGAGCGCCTGGGCCATGCGGCCCACCTCGTCGCGGGTCTCGAGCCCGACGCGCGTGCTGAGGTCGCCGCGTCCGAACGCCTCCACCACCTCGAGCGTGCGGCCGACCGGCACCGCCACGGAGCGCGCCGCGAACCACGCCAGCAGGCCGGCGACGACCGTCATGGCCGTGAGGGCGATGCTCACCTGGCGGGTCGCGCTGCTGGCGATGGCGTCGTTGGCGTCCGAGATTTGCTTCGCGTACGCGAGGGCCGCGTCCTGCAGGCCGTCGAGACCCTGCTGGATCGGCTCGAACTCCTTGGGCGCCACGTCGAGCAGCAGCGTCTGGAGCTCGTCGCGCTTCCCGTCTCGGTCGAGCGCCAGGGCCTTGTCGCGGGTCGGGGCGAACTGGTGATCGCCCCGGACGAGCGCCTCGACCGCGGGCGCGACCTTGGGGTCCGCAAGCTTGGAGCCGAGACCCGTGAGCAGCTCCGCGGTCTCCTTCAGGTGGCCCGCGATCTGCTCGCGGGTCGCGGCGCGCGCCGACTCGTCCGTCTCCAGCACCAGATCGCGCAGCAACATCTGGGTGCGCATGTAGTTGAAATGGAGCTCGCCGATGTCGTTGATCGGCACCGTCGCACCGTCGTAGAGGACGCTGTCGGCGTTGTTGATCGCGTTCATCTCGCGAAGCGCGAGGGCTCCGACGCTCACCGCAAGCCCGACGACGACGGCGAAGCACGACAAGAGCTTCGCGCGAATTCCGAGGTTCCTGAACCAGCTCATCTGGTGCTCCTGTTGGCGTCTTGCGATGCGCCTGGGATGCGGTGGACCGGCCCCCCCGCAACCGCTCGTCAGGAGCGGCGGCGCGTGTCGAAGCAAAGGCCGTGCCCCGAATCCGGGGCGAGGCCTAGCGGGAATCCCCAATGACCACCGGCCTCAACCAGCCTGAGCGCCGGAAGGACTCGTGGGGAGATCCACGACGCCCACGAGGGTTCGTGGGTTCGGTGGCATGGGCTCCTTCGGGCGGGGGCTAGCGATATCATGTGCGCACCGCGCGAATTGCCGCGCCCGTGACCCTCGGCCCATGACCCCCAAGATGAAGGTGCTGGTCGTCGACGACAGCGACGATTTCATCCGCACGTTCGCCCTGTGGCTCCGCCAGCAGCGCGACGTCGAGCTGATCGGCACGGCGCGGGACGGCGAGGAAGGCGTCGAGCTGGCGCGCCAGCTGGATCCCGACGTGGTGCTGATGGATGCGGCGCTGCCGGTCATGGACGGATTCACCGCGACGCGGCTCATCACCACCACCGGCCGTGCCAGCGTGATCGTGCTCACGCTCGAGGCGTCGCCCGATGCGCGGCGCGCCGCGGCGGCCGCGGGCGCACGGGCGGTGGTCGCGAAGGAGGATCTGCTCACCGACCTGCTCCCCACGATGCGGACGGTGGTGGCGCCCCAGCCCGCCGCACCCGCGCGGCCGGCCGCGGCCGCTGCGTCCGCCGCTGGCGAAGCCGCGACCGGCACGAGCTCGGGCGGGCTACTCGCCGAGCTGACGCGCGCGGTGGCCGAGCACGACGATCGCGACACGCTCTTCGGCCGGATCGCCGAGCTGATCGCCGGGATCGTCCCGTTCGACTTCCTGGGGATCGCGATTCTCGATCGCGCCACCGACTCGATCGTGCCCTACTTCGTGAAGCCGGCGCTCGATCTGCCGCGCGTGCCGTTCGAGAGCTCGGTGCTCGGGGAGTTGTTCCGGACCGGGAAGCCGGTGGTGGTTCGCGAGATGGGGGACCTGGTGAGCTTCCCCGCGTCGCGCGATCTGCGCGAGCGGCTCGGTTTCGAGTCGTGCGTGGCGGTGCCGCTGGTGGTGCGCCGGGTGGTGCGCGGCGCGCTGGTGCTGTTCGCGAAGCAGCCCGGCGCGTACGACCAGGACACCGCCCGGCGGCTGACGGACGTCGCGCCGGCGAGCGCCGTGGCGCTTCTCACGTGCTTGCTTCAAGACGGCGCGGCGCCGCTCGAGGCCGAGTCGCCGCTCGAGGCCGCGAGCGACGTCTCCCTCGACGCTCTCGACGGCCCCGGCGACGGCGACTTTCCCGAGCTGATCGCTCGCAGCGAGGCCATGCGGCGGGTGCTTCGCCAGGTGAAGCTGGTGGCGCCGACGCACGCGACCGTGCTGGTCACCGGCGAGACCGGCTGCGGGAAGGAGCTGATCGCGCGCGCCATCCACCACGGCGGGAGCCGGGCCAAGCACCCGCTGGTGAGCGTCAACTGCGCCGCGATCTCGGCCGGGCTGCTCGAGAGCGAGCTCTTCGGCCACGAGCAGGGCGCGTTCACGGGTGCCTTGCGCCGGCACCGCGGAAAGTTCGAGCAAGCGCACCGCGGGACCATCTTCCTCGACGAGGTCGCGGAGATGCCGCTCGAGGGCCAGGCCAAGCTCCTGCGCGTGCTGCAAGAGCGGACCATCGAGCGCGTGGGCGGCTCGGAGGCGATCCAGGTGGACGTGCGCGTGATCGCCGCCACCAACCGCGACCTGATGGAGCTGGTGAGTCAGGGGCGGTTTCGCGAGGATCTCTTCTTCCGTCTCAACGTGTTCCCGATCCGCCTTCCGCCGCTGCGCGAGCGGATCGGCGACGTGCCGCTCCTGGCGCAGTACTTCGCCGAGCGCGTCGCGCGCTCGCTCGCGCGCCGTCAGCCGCAGATCTCCGCGGAGGCGTTGCAGCGGCTCACCGCATACGAATGGCCCGGCAACGTGCGGGAGCTGCAGAACGTGATCGAACGGGCGATGATCGTGTCGACCGGCGCGGTGCTGGAAGTGCCGTCGCTCTTGTTCCTGGAGCCGCGTGCCGCGGCGGCGGCACCCGTTCCCGGCGCGTCCGCGCCGCCGGCCGACGCCTCGATGGGCGAGGTCGAGCGCTCTCACGTGCTGCGCATCCTCGGCGAGAGCCGCTGGCGGATCGAGGGAGATCACGGCGCCGCGAAGCGCCTCGGCCTCCATCCCAACACGCTCCGGTCGCGGCTCAAGAAGTGGGGAATCAAGCGCCCAGGCGGGGTGCCCTAGCCGCTCCCCACGAACGCCCCGAGGGATCGTGGGTTCGTGGGAGCGGGATCGAGGCTCGTGGCCACGTTCCCCGTGGCCATGTGTGATTTCACGGCACTTTGTG
>CAZYWA010000043.1:0-6626 GCA_964650975.1 uncultured bacterium | reverse complement strand
CGCCGGCACGATGGTTGCTCGGCACGGGCGACCATCATGTTCCGACTTCAGCGTCTGGCCGGTCCGAATCGAACCACGCTCCGCGTCGAGGGCCGCCTGGCGGGCCGCGACGCGGCCCGTTTGCTGCGCCTCGAGCTCCAGCACGTCGTGTGGAAGAGCCATCTGGCCCTCGATCTCGAGGAGCTGACGTTCGCCGACGAGCTCTCGCTGCTCGAGCTGCGCCTCGCGGTCCGCGAAGGCGCGGTGGTGCACGGCGCGACCCGCCTGATGTCGGCGCTGCTCAGCGAAGGGGGCCCATGAGAATCCGCTCGTGCTTCGACGACCCGGTACCGCTCACGCTGAGCGCTCTGGTGTCGTTGCAACACGCGTCCGACGCCATGGTCGTCCACGACGGTTCGCTGATCGCGTGGGCGAATCTCGCCGCGGCCCGCTGCTGTCGCGCGCTTCACCCGAGCGAGCTCTTGGGCATGCCGATCGGCGAGCTCTTCTCGGGCGCTCTCCCTCGCGTGGGGCGTCCGATCGCGACCTCGCTGCGTCACACCGACGGAACCGCGCAGCTGGTGGAGATCTGCGATTCGTGGCTCTCGGAGGGGTCCTCGTTCCGGGTGCGTGTGGTGCGCGTGCGGGGAATGCGCGCGCCGGGAGCACCGGCCATCGATCTCGCCGGAGGGGGCGGCGGCGCTGCTTCGGTACCTCATGCCGATCTGTGGTCGATCGCCGCGAAAGCGATGCGGCTCGCCGGGAGCCGCGTCAGTCAGCGGGCCTCGGTTCAGATGCTGGGCTCGAAGGGGCACTGCACGGCCGTGCCCGAGGCGATCCTGGTGCGAGTGCTCATCAACTTGCTGCTTCACGCGGCCGACGCGTTCCCCGCCGCTTCACGGTCTTCGAACCGGATCGACCTGGTGCTGATCCCTCGGGGCGACCGGCTGTGGGTCGAGGTCACCGACAACGGTCCGGGCGTGCCGCGGCACCCGGTTGGGTCGGGTCTCGGGCTCGCCGTGAGCCGCGACCTGATGGCGCGGGCGGGCGGCGAGCTGACCTTGGTCGAGACTCGCCCAGGCAACACCCGGTTTCGCGTCGATCTGGCGGCCGCGCCGTGCGAATGCGAGGCCGACGCCGCGGTGCGAGTGATCCGCGGCTGACCCCGACGGGCGTTCCCTCGCCGCCTTGACGGGTGCTGTGGCGCGGCCTAACACAGACTCCGGGGAAACATGGTCGATCCGGAATCCGATGCGGGGCGCGAGCTCGGTCTGCTGGCCGAACTGCTCGATCAGACCCTGGAGGACGAGCGGCGCCGGGTCGCCGTGGAGCTTCACTCCGAGGTCGGCCAGGCGCTCACGGCGCTCAAGCTCCAGGTCCAGATGCTGGCGGCCGCGCGCGACCACGAGGCGCGCGTCAGCATCGCTACCGAGACCGCGGCGCTCCTCGATCGGGCGATCGGGCGGGTGCGGTCGCTGTCGCTGTCGCTCCGGCCCCCCCTGATCGACGAGCTGGGCGCCGTTCCCGCGTTGCGCGGCCTCGCCGAGGAGCAGTCGCGACGCTCCGGGGTGCCGGTGAGCGTGTCGGTGGGCGCCTCGATCTCACGGCTCCCGCCGCCGCTCGAGCTCGGGCTCTTCCGGATCGTTCAGGAGTCGGTGACGAACGCGCTTCGCCACGCCGCGCCGAGTCGCGTCGAGGTCACGCTGGACGCGGAGGAGGGCGCGGTGACGCTCAGCATCCGCGACGACGGCCGTGGCTTTGCGCTCGACCGGGCCCTCGCCGCGCCCCGCGCCGAGCGGCACCTGGGGCTGCTCGCGATGCGCGAGCGCGCCCGCGCCCTGGGCGGCGATCTCGAGATCACGACCAGCCCCGGCCACGGCACCGAAATCCGCGCGTGTTTCAGCGCACCCGGGGAAACGGAAAGCGTGTGAGGAGTTCCCTGGTCAGTCGGTTCGGGGACCCTTCCACTCGCCGTCACCCCCGAACCGACTGCTCGCGCCGATCTCGGCCAGGCGCCGAGAGGCGCCCGGCGAACGCAGTGAGCCGACTTGGGGGTGGGGCCCCGGCCGGATTCACTCCGGACGGGGCGGGGGGCTGGTTGAGCCCCCCGGGAGATCCAGGAGCTGGCGCATCGCCGAGAGCAGCTCGGCGTGGCGGTAGGGCTTGGGCAGGAACAGGTGGCCGTCCAGCATGCCGGACTGGAGCCCGGCCAGCTCCGGGCTGTAACCGCTGGTGAGGATGATCTTGAGCCCTGGCGCTCGCGACAGCAGCTGGGCGGCGAGCTCGGTGCCCTTCATGCCGCCGGGCATGACCATGTCGCTGACCAGCAGATCGGCGGGCTTCGCGAGGCTTTCCCAGGCGCGCAGCGCCTCCGGGCCCGACGCCGCCTGCACCACGCGGTAGCCGAAACGCGAGAGCATCGCCGACGTGATGCGCCGCACCTGCGCATCGTCCTCGACCACGAGCACGGTCTCGTGACCGCCCAGCAAGTCGGTGGACGGTGGCTGCGGCTCGGCCAGCCTGGGGCGTGCATCCTCGGATTTGAGCAACAGGTCGAAGGTGGAGCCGCGGCCCACCTCGCTCGAGACGCGCACCATGCCGCGGTGCTGGCGGATGATGCCGAACACCGATGCCAGGCCGAGCCCGGTGCCCTTGCCGGGCGCCTTGGTGGTGAAGAACGGCTCGAAGATCCGCCCCAGGTGCTCGGGTGGAATGCCGCAGCCGCTGTCCGCCAGCCGCACGCGGGCGTAGGCGCCGGCGCTGCCGTTGGGGATCGCGCGCGCCTCCGATTCGCCGATCTGTTCGGGCGAGGTCTCGACGGTCAGCTCGCCGCCGCTGGCCATCGCGTCGCGCGCGTTGACGGCGAGGTTGATGATCGCCTGCTCGATCATGCCCGGGTCGGCGTGCGTGACGAGCGGCGCGGGGTGGAGGTGGAGCTTGAGGCGCACCTCCTCGCCCAGCACCCGGCGCAGCATCTTGGCGAGGTTCGTGACCAGCTCGTTCAAGTCGACCGGCTCCGGGTCCATCACCTGACGCCGGCCGAACATGAGCAGCTGGCGGGTGAGCGCGGCGCCGCGTTCCAGGTCCTGCACCAGCTCGGTCATCAGCTCGCGAACCTCCGGCGGGGCGCCAGGATGACTCCTGGCTTCCTCGGCCTGCATCAGCATCGCGCCCAGGATGTTGTTGAAGTCGTGCGCGACACCGCCCGCGAGCTGGCCGATCGCCTCCATCTTCTGGGATTGCAGGAGCTGCTCCTCGACCTGATGCCGATCGGTGATGTCCTGCGCGACCCCCACCAGGCGATAGGCGCGGCCCGCGGCGTCCCGCACCAGGAACGAGCGGTCCTCGATCCAGTGGAGCGTCCCGTCGGCGCCCAGGATCCGGTACTCCTCGAGGTAACCGCGCGATTCGACGCGCAGCGCCGCGGCTCGCGCCACGCGCTCGCGGTCGTCGGGATGGATCGCGTCGAGCCAGCTGGTGGGATTCTCGTAGAGGCTCTGGCACGAGCGGCCCCAGATCTTCTCGTATCCGGGGCTCACGTAGAGCACCGCCGACTGGTCGGCGGTCGACATCCAGAACACCTCCTGGATGTGCTCCACCACCTGGCGAAACCGCTCCTCACTCTCGCTGAGCGCGCGGATCGCGCGGTTCCGCTCGGTCACGTCGCGGCAGGTGAGGGTGACGAGCTTGCGGCCGTCCACCTCCACTTGCGAGATCGAGACCTCGATCGGGAACTCCTCGCCGTCGGCGCGCAACGCGATGATGGCGTCGGAGTCGTCCAGCATTCGGCTCGGCACACCGGACGCGGCGAAGCGCCGCAACCGCTCGGCGTGCGACGCGCGGTGGCGCTCCGGGACGAAGTACTCGATCGAGCGGCCGATGGCCTGGGCGGCGGCGCAGCGGAACGCCTGCTCGGCGGCGGGATTGAAGACCACGATGCGATGGTCCTCGCCGATCGTGACGATCGCGTCCATCGCCGACTCGATGATCGCGTTCGAGCGCCGCCGCTGCTGCTCCAGGGCCTCCTGGGCCTGCTTGCGCTCGGTGATGTCCTGGTTGGCGCCGTAGGACTTGAGGATCCGTCCCGCGTCGTCCCGGACCACGCGGAATTGCACCTGGACGAATCCCGTGGAGCCGTCCGCGCGCACGATGGTGTGCTCGAGGCGGCGGGTGTAGTGGGGATCGGTGCTGGCGGTCGCCCTGGCGATCTCGTCGGCCACCACCTTCGCTTCACCGGGCGGGATGAAGTGTCGCGCGTACTCGGAGGCCGCCATCGTGTAGCCGCCCTGGGCCTCGGCGGTGGTGCCGTAGATGGCGAAGAAGCCGTCGTCGAACGTGAACTGCTCGGTCGGAAAGTCGAATTCCCAGTGGCCCAGCCTGGCGACGTCCATCGCCAGCTTGAGCTTGGTGTTCGAGAGCCGCAGCTCTTCCTCGGAGCGCTTGCGCTCGGTGATGTCCTGGAACTGGCTGATGAAGTGGAGCGGCGTGCCGTTCTCGGCGCGCACCAGCGATGCGTTCACCTGGGCGCGGATCTCACGTCCGTCGGGGAGGACGTAGCGTTGCTCGCGCTCGTACCCGGTGGCCTCGCCCTTCAGCATGCGCCGGCTCAGCGCGATGTCGTCGGCCAGCTCCTCGGGCGCGGTGAGATCCTGGAAGGTGCGTTTGCGGAGCTGGTCCGCGGTCTGACCGAAGAGCTTGCAAAGCGCGGGATTGACGTCGAGCAGACGCCCGTCGAGAGCCACGATCGCCATGCCGATGGGGGATCCCTGCATCGCCGAGCGGAACCTGGCCTCGCTCAGCCGCAGCGCCTCCTCTCCGTTGCGGCGGATGGTGATGTCGAGGACGGTGCCCGCCGCGTGTGTGGGGCGGCCGTGCAGGTCGTGGTGCATGCGGCCGCGCCCTTCGAGCCAGTGCACGGACCCGTCCGGCCACAGGATGCGGTGCGCGATCGGCCACTCGTCTCGCTCGCCGCGCGCGGTGCGGGCGAGAGCCTCCCGCACTCGCTCGCGGTCGTCGGGATGGGCGAGCGCCACGAACGACTCGACCGTGCCGCGAAGCTCGCCCGGCGGGAGCCCGAGGATCCGCTGGGTGCGATCCGACCAGCGCACCTCGCCGGTCGTGACGTCCCAGGCCCAGGCACCCATTTCGGCGGAGTCGAGGGCCAGCTGCAGATGCTGGGATCCCCGTCGCGCGTCCTCTTCGGCGTTGTGTTGATCGGTGACGTCGGTCTCGAGCCCGTCCCACACCGTGTCGCCGTTCTGCAAGTGGCGTGGAGCGGAGCAGATCCGGCGCCAGCGCACCTCGCCGCTCGGTAGCCTCAGGCGCACCACCTGGTCGAAGACCTGGCCGGTGCGGAACGACTCGTCCTCGGCCTGAGCCACCCGGGCGCGGTCCTCCGGGACGACCTGCCCATAGAGGAGTCCGGGCTCGTCGAGCACGGCCTGGGCCGAGAGCCCGTGCAGCTTCTCGACCCCGGCACTCAGGTAATCGAAGTGCATCCCGCCGCCCTGCGTGCGCCGGACTTGGTAGAACATGCCGTTCGGGATGTTCCTGCTCAGCACGTCGAGCCGCGCGCGCTCGTCCTGCGTCGCCCGTCTCGCGGAGCGGGTCTGGGTGACGCTCGCGGTGAGCAGCAAGCCGCCGGCCGCGCTGAAAGCGAGGAACACCTGCATCGCGAGCGGCAGCTCCGCGTGGAGAAGCTCGGGCGGCAGCGTTGCTCCCGCCGCGCCCGATGCCTCGCCGCGCAGGATCGCGGCGAGCAGCAACAGCGCGGCGGTGACGCCGCGGGTGCCGAGCCGGATCGCCGCCCAGGGAAGCAGCACGAGCAGCAGCGGTGCGCGCGGCAGCAGCCGCGGACTGGCCTCGCCGTGAACCAGCAGCCACGCCATGGCGATCCACGCCGAGAAGAACGCGACGATCTCGCGTGCGCCGGCGGGGGCGGGCGGATCCGTGCGTTCCGTGAGCGAGACCCAGCTGACCAGAAGGGGTGTGATCAGCAGCAGGCCGAGCGATTCGGAGCTCCACCACGCCGCGAAACCAGCCCACCATCCACCCGATCCTCCGGGCGCCGCGATCGCCGCGCCGGCGAGCCCCGAGAGCGCGCACCCGGCGGCGCCGCTCGCCATCAGCAGCAACACGTCCTGGACGCGATCGAACGCCGCCCGCCTGCGCGGCCGGGCGAAGGCTAGCCACACCACGCCGACCTCCGCGGCCGCCGCCGCGAGCAACGCGCCGCTCGCCGCGTACGAGTGGCCCTCGAGGCGCGCGGAGACGAACGCCAGCACCGCGAGCAACGCCGCCGTCCAGGGGAGGCTCGAGGCCGAGCTCAGCAGCAACGCCGCGAGCGCGACTCCGTTCGCCGGCCAGAAGAGCTCGGTCCGTGCCGCGGCACCGGCTGGCCCCGAGGCGAGCCGGCGCGCCGCCACGTAGAGGAGCGCCGCGAGGGCGACCTGGAGCCGATCCCGGTTGCTCGCGCCGCGCGACGAAGTGGGGCTCATGGAAACGACTCTCCGGGAGTCCTCATCATCGGCGGAAAACCGCGCCTTGAACAGATGGTCGGCCTGAGCTAGCGAGTACTACCTAACCCGGATTGTTCATGAAGCGTTCTACTGCGGCCGCCGATCGTCGGCATCTTCGGGCGTACTCGG
>CAZYWA010000042.1:0-25050 GCA_964650975.1 uncultured bacterium | reverse complement strand
CTACTTTCAGGATTAGCGGCACCGAGGAGCGCACATCTACGTCCTGCGAATAAGAAGCAAATCCCGCCGCGCTCACCACAACGTGATACGGATTAAAGGGCACGTTGGTGAACCGGAAGGTCCCTTCGACGGAGGACGTCGCCGTGTCGGGACTCCTCTGGGACCTGGTCGACAGCCAAAACGACAGCGAGATGACGGCAGTGATCTCGGAAATCGGTACTCAGGTCCCGTGCACGCTGACGGACACCACCGCCATTCCGATCGGCCAGCTCTGGAGCGTCTTGACGGGCTCTCACCCGGGCAACGTCTACGAGCTCCATCAGGCGCTGCTCGACCCTACGTACGCCTTGCCGGGCACGGCGGTCACCGTCGAGCTCGACGGCATGAACGCGCCCGATGTGGCGCCCGTGGACATTCCGTTCCTCATGCACGGCTTCTTCCCTGTGGGCGCGCAGCAGACTCCCACCGGCCCCCTTCTGCCCTACTACGACGTGGGCGCCGCGCAGACGTCCGACCCCACGCTCGCGAAGAACGCCTGGGTGGGACGAACCGACCACCTGGTGCTCAGCAGTCAGGGCATTTTGCTGCACTCGTGGATCCCTCGTCTGAACATCGAGGAAAACACCGGCGCCCAGCTGCAGATCGACGTCCAGGATGCGTCCGGCACGCCACTCTCGGGCGCCCAGCTCCAGGTGGTCGAGAAGATCAACGTGCCACCCGACACGCCCGGATCGTGGCTGAACGAGACCTGGACCGCGCCGCTGGGAAGCGGTGACGGCGAGCTCTTCCACTACGAGCCACCGCTCTACGACCGGTTCCTGCGGCCGCCCGACGCCGAGCCGGCTCCTTGCGACCCGGCGAACGACCTACGCGTGACCGTCACGCTCAGCGCCACCGTGAACGGCTACACCTCGACCGATCACCCCACGTTCGACAACTGCAGCTACTGGCAGGCCGTGTACGCCGCCAACGGCTCGCCGGCCGCCGTCGCGACGTTTCATTTTCCCGAGGATTCGACGCCGCCGGTCTCGCAGGCGCTGGCCGGTGCTTCGGATGCGACGGTGGGGAATCAGAGCCCCGGGTACTGGATCGTCGAGATCGCCTGCAACGACCCCGTCGACGGAGGCTTCGCGTCCGGGTGCGCCAGCACCGAATACACGCTCGACGGCGGCCCCGTCACACCCTACCAACACTCGCTCACGCTCGAGACTCCCGGCGTGCACACGATCGAGTACCGGTCGGTGGACGCCGCGGGGAACCAGGAATCGTTCCAGTCGATCTCCTTCGGCGTGGGCGTGGGCACCGACAGCGACGGCGACGGCCTGAGCGACAGCCTCGAAGCGACCTTCCACACCAACCCGAACGATCCCGACACGGACCACGATGGTCTCGAGGACGGCGACGAGATCGCCCGTGGCACCGATCCGCTCGCCACCGACTCCGATGGCGACGGAGTCCCGGACGGGGTCGAGGTGAGCCAAGGCACCAATCCGCTCGACGCCGACACCGACCACGACGGAGTCCCCGACGGCGTCGACAACTGCCCCAGGCTCGCCAACCCGGACCAGGTCGACACCAACGGAAACGGCGTGGGAAATGCCTGCGAGATCTTCATCGACGGTTTCGAGTCGGGCGACACATCGGCGTGGTCGCTCGAGACGCCGGCGGCGACGACGCCCTGATCATGAAAGTCGCGAAAAACTCGCAACGTGACCCGTTCACCGACGGAGCGCCGGCGAATCACGAGGCTGCAGGGTGGCGAGTTGCCGGCCAAGAGGGAGCGCTCGTGTTTGCCGACGGCTTCGAGGGCGGCGACCTGACCAAGTGGTCCACCTCGACGCCGTGATCGCGGAGGTGGGTCCGCACGATTCGCCTGCAGAGTCTCGGAAGTGCGACACAAGCTCGGGGGCGGGGAAGGAGATGCGATGCGTTACCGGATGAATGGATTCGTCGCGATGCTTCTGATCGGTGCGGTCGGCTGCGAGTACTGGGGCGGCACCTACGTGGGATCCGCCAACGATCCACCGCCGACCGACGACGCCTTCACGCTCACGATCACCGGGACGCTCGGTGCCGTGACCGTGTCCTACGTCACGGAACAGCGCGACGCGGTGACGGGCGCGTTCGAGTGCGGCTACCACGTCAAGGAGTGCGCCGGCCTCGCTTACGACACCAACCTCACGTTCGTCGCGAACGGCTGCCCGACGTCTCTCGATTCCGAATCCAACATCCATTGCCCGCCGCCGCCATCGCCCGTGGACCTGACCGGGCAGGCGACCAGCTGGAATCCGCAGAACATCGTGGCGATCGCGGTTCCCGATCCCTTCGGCGTCGGGCTCGGAACGAACACGGTCGTTCTCCAGTAGTCGCCCGCATTCGTGGCGCCGGCCGTTCCGCACGACGTGATCTCTTTCCGCTTGTCGTCTTTCCGGGCCCATTTCCGATTACCCAGACGAACGGACCTTTTCCCGAAACGAGGCAACTCCATGGAATCCCGCCTTTTCCCGCGTTCGATCGCCCCTCGATCGTCGAACCCCGCTCGCGTCCTCGTCTGGTCGCTCGCGACCGTGCTCTCGGCGCCCGCCTGGGCGCCCGCGGTCGCGGCGGCCGCGACCATCAACGTCACGTCCACCGCCGACGTGATCGCGAACGACGGCAAATGCACGCTCCGCGAGGCGATCATCGCCGCCAACACCAACCACGCGGTCGACACCTGCCCGGCGGGATCGGCGAGCCCCACCGTCGACAAGATCGTGCTGCCGGCGGGCACCTACACGCTCGCGATCGCGGGCATCGACGAGGACGCCGCCGCGACCGGCGACCTCGACATCGCCGGCCCCACCGAGATCGACGGCGCGGGCAGCGCGTCGACGATCGTCTCGGGCGCTTCGCTCGACCGCGTGTTCCACGTGCTTCCGGGCGCGGTCGTGACGATCACCAAGCTCACCATTCGCGACGGCCGCGCCGTGAGCTCGGCCGTGACTCCGGCCTCGACCGGCGGCGGCGTGCTCAACGACGGCACGCTCACGCTGAGCTCGGTGATCGTCGAGGACAACTCCGCCGACCCGAGCACGCTGCCGACTGGCGCGGCCCTGGGCGGCGGCATCGCGAGCCGCGCCGGCTCGACGCTGACGCTCGACACCACCACCGTGACCGCGAACGTGGCCCAGCCCGGAGCGAGCTCCGACTCGATCGGTGAGGGCGGCGGCATCTACTTCGTGGGCGCGACGCTCAGCGCGCGGGCCTCTTCGATCGCCTCCAACCAGGCGTTCGGCGGCCTGACCGGGCCGACGCCGGGATCCCCGGGCACCCCGGCCCTGGGCGGCGGGCTCTACTTCGCGGGCGCGGCGGGCACGCTCACCGACGTGACCGTGAGCGGCAACACCGCGCAGGGACAGGGCGCCGTCGAGTTCGGCGGGTTCGGCAACGGGAGCGGCGGCGGGATCGAGAACGCCGCCGGCTCGCTCACGATCGCGCGCTCCAGCATCTCCGGGAACACCGCGAGCGCCGTCGGTGGCGCGGCCGCGGGCGTGGGTCTGGGCGGCGGCATTCACAGCACGGCCTCGCTCACGGTCACCAGCTCCACGATCAGCGGCAACCTCGCGACCGGCGGCGCCGCGATCAACAACACCGGCACCGCTTCGGGTGGCGGCATCATGAGCGACGGCGACCTGAGCCTCACCAACACCACCGTGAGCGGAAACACCGCGCAGGGCTCGACTGGCACCTTCGGCAACGGCGGCGACGCGAACGGCGGCGGAGTGTTCGCCACCACCACCGCGCACGGAATCTCGCTGGTCAACGTGACCATCGCCTCGAACGTGTCGCGCGGCGGCGCCGGCGGCACGATCGCGAGCCCGAGCTCGGGCGGCGCGGCACTGGGCGGCGGGTGGAGCGGACATCCGACGTTCGCGACCGCGACCGGCTCGATCATCGCGTCGAACGGCGTGATCGGCGGCGCGGCCGGGCTGGGCGGATCGACCGGCACGGCGTCCGGCGCCGATTGCGTCGGCACGGTCTCCACCTGGGCGATCTCCGGCGACCTCTCCACCGGCTCGAGCTGTTTCTTCACCCCCGTGACCACGGCGCAGCTGGCGCTCGGCCCGCTCGCGTCGAACGGCGGCAAGACGCAAACCATGGCGCTCGGCGCGAGCAGCACGGCGATCGGCTTCGCGCTCAACGCCTCGTGCCCCGCCGCCGACGAGCGCGGCTACCTGCGCAGCGACGGCCACTGCGACGCCGGTGCCTTCGAGCTCGGCGCCACCGTCTGCACCGACAACGACGACGACGGCTACAGCGTGGAAGGCGGCGCCTGCGGCCCTGTCGACTGCAACGACCAGAACCCGAACGTGAACCCCGGCGCCACCGAAATCCCCGGCAACGGCATCGACGACGACTGCAACCCGGCGACGCCGGCGACGGGCTGCGCCGCGATCGAAGCGATGGGCGAAGGTGGCGGCGACGCGAGCGGCTCGGCGAGCGATGGCGCGCTCGCCAACGGCCTCGCGATCGCCCTAGGAATTACCCTGATCCGACGCCGGTCCAAAACGACCCCCTGATCCGCGCTGGAGGGCCGCGCTTCCGCGCGGCCGAGCCGAACACCCGCGATCAGCGGTGTCCGAGAAGGCCTGGCCGCCCCGATTGCCCCAAGAGGGGAAGTCGGGGCGGCTTTTTGCCTCGTATCGAGGCACTCCAAGCGCGATGATCACCGGATCCGCAGGCAGGTTGTCGCAAATTACGCGCGCGCTTTGTGAATCTTTCGGCCATCATCTGCCCGAGAATCCTGCAGGCAGACTGTAGACGTCGCCACACAGCCTCCGGCGGCCGCGGCCTCCACACCGGCGCCGCCTTCGACCTGACACAGAAGGGCGGGTGGGAGCAACTGGGCGCCACCGAACGAGAGGTAATCGCGCACGGGGTCAAGTGGGTGAAGTGAGGGGCGGGCGCAGCCGGCTCGCCCGATTTGCTGCGGAAAACGCCACCGGATCTTCCGAACCGTCGATCTCGACCCGCGCCGCTGAGCCAGGGGCGGCCACCCGTCGATTGTCCACAACGTTCACCTATCGCCGGCTCGGCGACCCGAGATACCTTAGCCAGGCTTGCGGGGTACCCCAGGGATACTTCGTTCCGGTAACTCAGGTGATAGGCGGCTGGGTGGCTTACATGGATGCGCGAAGGGTTTTTGCTGAATCCAACGATGCTTACTGACGAAGCGATCGACGCGATAGCTCAGGAGCACGTACGGAGGTGGAATCCTCCTGGCTGGAAAATCCTTCGTCGGGACGTTCGTTCAAATCCCGACGGGATCTATTTCTTCGCCAGCTGTGATGGTGGCCACTACGGGGGTCCCGGTGGTTTCTTCGTCACGCGAGCCTCTGGAGAAGTTTGGACGTTTGGATCGGGCCAGATTCACGGCGAAGGCCTCGATTATTGGCTCAACTTCTACGCCGACGGCTGGCGCATGGGAACGTATCGATTGACCGTGTTGGCGGTCGAGTCTCCCACCGCGTTCGCCCAGCTGCTCCGGCAGCGTCGCGTAAGTTATCAGCTTCGCGAAGTCGCACATGCGACCGTGTGGACTCGAACAGTCGCCGCCCAGCTCGGAGAGATACTCGACCGTCTCAAGACACTGCCTTGCACCTTCTTGGTATCTGCGGAAGATCTGCGCGCAATCCTTCCGATCCTGAAGGAGGATGAGCCGGCGCGCGTCGAGTACCACTACGTAGGATCTCGGCCGAGGTACGACTGGCGTCCAGAAAACAACACACCAGATCAGCTGGGTTGCCAATGGGACTCGCCCAGCTCGACGCTAAAGCAGGCGGCACCCGGGGATGCTCTCGTGCTGAACTCGTGGTAGTCCGTTGGCCGCTGCTGAGCTCTGGGTTGGGCAGACAAGGGGGCAAGTGTGACGGGAATGACTCTCTACAGAACAATCCTGTGGCTCTACTCCGTATTGGCGTCGCTGGTTTTGGGTGCGGGCATCTATGAGAGCTTGGTCATCCATCCCGCGTGGAGCTGCAAGCCTCCCGAATCCTTTGTCGGATTCGTAGGCACGCCCATCAATCGACTGAACATTGCGGCTTTTTGGAAACCCGTGGCGCCGCTTTACGCTCTGAGCGGACTCGGTGCATTGGCCCTGGCGCTCTGCGTGGGCCTTCAGGAAGCGCCCCTCATCCTCTCCTCGGTCTGCGTGGTCGCGGGTGTGGCGTGGACATTGGTTTACTTTCGACCGACGATCGAACGGTTTCTTGAGAGGGGAGGCGGAAACGCTCCCGCCGACCGCCTTCAGTCGGCGGCGCGGCGGTGGATTCTGTTCAATCGGGTCCGTATGGCGATGGTCGCGATGTCATGGTGGGGTGCTCTCGCCGCGCTTGCGACTCACGGGTGAAGATGACGATCGTCGAACAAGTTGCTGCAACGGACGCGCGCCGGGGTAGGCTCGTCATGTCGCCCGGTAGTCGTGGGCGCGCCGTTGCGCAACGCGTTCGAGCTGACTGGTTGCAGGAGCGAATGCCAAGGCCGCTCGCGCCCAGGATAAGCGTGGTATCGGTGAACGAATCAGTTCCAAAAGCCAAGCATCCAGGCCGCCGACTTGAGATCAAGCTCATCGTTGCGGGCTGCACGGTGGCCGCCATTGCATTGGGGTTGAAAGGATTCGCCCGCCTGCAGGCCGAACAGGGCAAACCGATTGTCAGAGCGGTCGCGCGCGATAAGGATGCCGGGCTCTTGCCCGGTCTACATCCGGGGGAACATAGCTCGTTCAGCTTCACAACCATCCGCTTCGGGCGCGATGCGGAAGCCGATGCAATTCGCTCGCTCGCGCCAGAAGTCGCGACCAATGCCGGGGAGCTCGCCCATCCGAAGGTCGTGACCGTCACCTTCGAGGTACTCGACGGCCCTGAAGGCGCGACGATCCGGAAGCTCTCGTACTTCTACGAGCTTCGTCCCGGATACGCAGCCTTATGGCTGCGTACCGGTCCCGTGATCATCTCGGAGCCTCCTGAATGGAGGCCTCGTCGCCTGGAGGTGGCGGCTGGTACCGGCACAAATTAGCGAACTGCGGTGGTACTGGCTCTGCTCAGCTCCTGGCACCGGGCCGGGGCGGCGCCATGCAATCCGTTCATGCTCTTGTGGAAGTCCGCATGAAGTCGAGCGATGACAGCGCCAGCGAGGCGCGCGGGGGGCCGGTGGAGAGTGCCTTGAGCGAGGCGAAATCGACGGTCGAGCAGGACGCCACCGCCATTCGCGCGGCGATCGAAGCGGCGGCCAGCGGCTTGGTGGATCGTGCACATCTGGTGGAGCTGGTGGCGCTCGGGGCGGTGGCGCGCGAGCACGTCCTGGTGGTCGGCCCCCCGGGGACCGCCAAGAGCGAGGCCGCCCGTCGCATCGCGCGGGCGCTGGGTGGGCGTTACTTCGAGTACCTGCTGGGCCGCTTCACCGAGCCGGGCGAGATCTTCGGCCCGATCGACATCCGCCGTCTCGCCGACGGGATCATCGAGGCGCGCACCGAGGGAATGCTGCCGGAGGCGGAGATCGCTTTCCTGGACGAGGTGTTCCTGGGATCGACGGCGATCCTCAACACGCTGCTCGCGCTGCTCAACGAGCGCACCTTCCGGCGTGGCCAGACGGTGATCGACGCGCCGCTGCGCGTGTGCGTGGGAGCCACCAACGTGCTCCCGGAGGACGAGACGCTGGCGGCCTTCGCCGACCGCTTCCTGATCCGGGTGTTCCTGAGCGCGGTTGGGGACCCGGATCTGGAGACCTTGCTGGAGTCGGGCTGGCGCCTCGGTAGTTCCGGCCGGGACACGGCGCGGTCGGCGCCGGCCGTGTCTCGCATCGAAACGCTCGATCGCCTGGCGGCGGCGGCGCGCGGCGTCGATCTCGCACCGGTGCGCGGCGAGCTTGCCCACGCGGTGCGACTCCTGCGCCGCGCCGGCGTCACGCTCTCGGACCGGCGCCTGGTCCGCAGTCAGGCGCTGGTCGCGGCGGCCGCCGTGCTCGCGGGGCGGGTGGCCGCGGCGGCCGCGGCCGATCTGTGGCCGCTCGTCTACGTCGTGCCGTCGGAGGAAGGACAAGCGCTGGCGCGCGAGACGCTGCGCGACGTGCTCGCCGCCGCCGCGAACCCCATGCTTTCCACCGCCGCCGAGCTCGCCGCACACGGTCCGGCGGCGCGCGCCGCTCGGCTGGTCGTGGAGGGCGACACGCTCTTGAGCACGCGTCCGACGACGGCCGACGCCGTCCACGCGTGGCGGCTCCGGATCGAGGGCGTGGGGCGCGAGATCGACGCGGGGTTCGCCCCGAACGCGCTGCCCGAGGACCTCGCACGGGTGCGAGCACGTCTCGCGGCGGCGCTCGACGAGCGCGGCGCGCCCGCGGCTCCACCGACCTCGCCGTGAACGGCAAGATCAACGTGCGGTTTCTGCCGCGCGAGATTCCGCTGCCGCCGACGGCGGTGGCGGCGATAGGGCGGGACGCGATGCTGCGACTGACGCGCGCGCTCGCCACTCGCACCAGCGAGACATTGGCGCGCTTCACGGCTTCGTGCGCCGCCGACGTCCTGATCGTCACCGGCCCGGGCACCGACCTGCCCTGGTTTCCAGGGCTCCTCTACCTGGGGCTCGAGCCCGGAACGCGCGGCCTGTTGCTGCCGACGCACACTCGGTGCGACGTGCCGGCGACGCTCGTGGAGCGGGCGCTGCGCTCGCGGTCCGGACGCGCGCACCAGCGCCTGGCGTTGGTGCCCATGAGCGGCGAGGGCACCGCCGCGCGCTGCTTCGCCTTCGACGACGCAGGCCCGCTCGATGTAGGGCTGCTGGCGGAGCGGCTGGCGTGAGGGTCGTGGAACCGGCTGGCGCCGCGGTGCATTTGCCGACCGCGCTCGCGCCGTGGGCCCGCGAGCTGAGTGCTTTGCCGCTCGATCTGGCATGCGTGCTCGGTGCTTGGCTGCCACGTCTCGACCAAGCGATCGGACCGCTACGGGCGGTCGCCGGGCGACCGACGGACGAGCCGAACGGCTACGACGGTCTCGCTCGGCGCGGCACGTTCGAGCGCCTGCTCGCGAGCGAGTGGGCCATCGGCGCGCTCCACCCACTCGAGTTCTTGCGACGCGCCGCCGAGGCCGAGCACGCGTTCCTGCGGGTCGCGCGCGCCACGCACGTCGCCGATCGAGCGGTGCGCGTCCTCTTCGACGCCGGCCCGATGCAGCTCGGCGCGCCGCGCCTCGTGCACCTCGCGATCGGCGTGGTGCTGGCCCGCCGCGCGCGCGCCGCTCGGGCGCGTTTCGCGTGGGGCACGTTGCAGCACGAGCCCAAGGGCTTTCGTGAGGACGCCCATGGCATCGACCTGCGGGCGCTCCTCGACCGGCGAGCGGCGAGCGCCGCCACGTCCTCGATGATGGAGGAGTGGCGCGCCCGCCGGCGCCGCGAGGACCGCGACAGCTCCCTGGATCCGGACGCCGGCGAGCTGTGGCTGGTGGGTGGCCACGACCTTCGGCACACGGAGGGTGGGGCCGGCCTCGGCTGGATCGCCGTCGAGGAACCGCTCGAGGTCGACGCGGGGTTTCTGCGGATCGCGCTGCGCCGGCGTCCCGGTGGGCGCGCGAGCTCGGCCGTGTTTCCGCTCGAGCTCGTGCTTCCGCCGTCGGAGGAGCGCGTCCTGCTGCTGCGCGGAACCTTCGAGGCCCGGCGGCGCCGCTCGAGGCCGCGCGCGGCCTCGGACGCGCGGCTTGGTGTGCAGCCCGGGAGTCGGCTCCTGGTGTCCCATGCTCGGGTCGTCGCGTGGAGTCGCGCGGGCGGCCTGGTGTCCTTCTCACTTGCATTGAACGAAAACCACTCGGCCGAGGCGCGCGTGAGCGAGCGCGACGCCGCCGCGATCTCCGGCCTGGTCGCCGCGGGCGTGGGGCGGGGCATCGTGACCGTGCGTCTCCGCGGCGCCGAGGTGCTGATCGAGGGCGGTGGCAAGCGCACGTGGCGCCTATCGCTGTCTCCAGACCAGCAGCAGGCACTCGGTATCGAGCCGGTGGTGTGGGACGGAGTGCTTCCCGAGTGCGTGGTGCTGGGGGGCGGCAGCTCGTTCCACGCCGAGATCTGGTTTCGCGATTGCGGCGGCGGCCTCTTCCGCGCGCGCCCGGGCATCGAGGGAGCCGCCGCCCTGGAGCGCATCGCGTCGGGCGTCACGCGGCTCGTCCAGCATCGCGGGGATTGCGTCGCTTACGTCGCGGGCGACGGCGCCATTCACGAGCATTCGCTGCGGCAGCGTGACTCGACGTGGAGCGTGCCACCCGGCATGCGCATCCTCTTCGGTCACGGTCCGGGTGAGCGTCCGTTGGTGGCCTCCCAACTCTCCGCCGAGCGCTGGGCGATCGCTGAGGGGGCGGCGACCTTCGAGATGAAGCTGCCTGGGGCCGATTACGTGTGCGGCATCGTCGGCACCCGCACCGGCACTGGGATGCTGAGGCTCGACGACTCGCGGCGAAGGCTCACGCTCCATCACCTCATCACGGGGAAGCGCACGCCGGTGTTCGAGTCGCGGGAGGTGATCGCGAACGTCGCGGTGAGCGCCACGTCGCCGATCGTGGCGTGGACCACCCGGTCCGGGCGGCTCCACGCCTACCACGCCTACAAGGACGCGCAGGTCCTCGACGTCTCCGCGAACGGCGCCTTGTCGCCCGCGCTCGCGGCGCTCGGGTTCGAGCGGGCCTGAGCATGCGTCCCGAACGATTGACCTGGCGCGGGCGCGTCGCAGCCGACGCGATCTGGCTCGACCTCCGCTGGCTCGGAGCCGACGAGGCGCGCCGGCGCGCGCTGCGCTGGATCGACCGCTGCGGGGGAGTCGTTCGTGGACGAGCAGGCGAGCTCTTGGTGTGCCTCGACCGGGCCACCGTGGTCGACGCGGCGTCCGTCGACGGCGTGCCGCTGGTGCGGGTCGCGGCAGGCGGGGCCGGTACGCCGGCCCACCTACTGAGCGCCGCGCCGCTCTCTGTCCGCGAACGCGTCGCGTTGCCGCCCGCGGCCACCGTGCACGTGCTGCTGGTGCGCGGCGGCGTGGCCGAGCTCGAATCCCTCGCCGCGTTCGCCGTCATCGACCCTGCCGGGTGGCTCGACGTCTCCGACGTCGAGATATGCGCGCTCGAGCCGGTCGCCGTGCCGGTGAGCGCCACGGAGCCCGTGGAGGCCCCGGGGACGTCACCAGCTGCCACCGAGCTGTTCGGGCGAAAGGCCGCGCCTTGGGTCCGAGTGCCGGCTCCGAAGGGACCGTTCTGGGCGCGGCTGCGCGCGACGTGGCGGTTTCGCGCAGCGCAGCTGGGAGCGCTCGGCGCCCTACTCTCGAGCGCCATCGGGATCGGCTCGGGCGTCGCGTCGGCGGCCGCGCCCGGACGTGGCGCACGCGGCGCGGCCGACAAACGCGCTCGTCGCCGCGACCCAGCGCCCGCCGGCACGCCCCGGCGGTCGTGGCTGCGCTCCGCCTTCGACCGGTTGATGATCGTGGGCGGCTTCGCCGCGGCCGCCAGCTTCGCGCACGCGCTGACCATCGCTCGTGTGCTGCGCTTCATCGACGCGGGCGATCTCGACGCGGCGCTGCGGCACGCGCCGCCAGCCGGCGGCGATGGCGGCGGCGAGGGCCTGCTCGCTTGGCTTCCCTTTCGTCCGCGACGCGCCCTCGCCATCTCGGGTGCACGGAAGAACCGGCGCTCGATGCTGGTCGGACGGCAGCTTCTGGCGGGCGTGCGCGCCGCCTATCAACGGGTGCTCGACGAGCTGGTGCGACGCGGACGGGTCGAAGACGCGGCATTCGTGCTCGTCGAGCTGCTCGGCAAGGACGCCGAGGGCATCGCGCTGCTCGAGAAACACGGACTCTTCCGTCGCGCCGCCGAGATCGCCGAGGTGCGGAACCAGGCACCGCCGCTCGTGGCGCGGCTCTGGTTCCTGGCGCGCGATCGTGTGCGCGCGATCGATCTGGCGCGCCGGACCCAGTGCTTCGCCGACGTCGTCGCGCGGCTCGAGCGCTCGCACCCCGACGAAGCTCGGGAGCTGCGTCGCGAGTGGGGCGAGCACCTCGCCGCGGCGGGAGATCATGCCGCGGCGGTGGACGTACTGTGGGCGGACGCCGAGCTGCGCGATCGTGTTCGCGAGTGGGCGGAGCGGGGTTTCGCGACCGGAGGCCGCGTGGCCGCGCGCATGGCCGCGCGCCTCGCCCACCTCGATCCCGACGCACTGACGAGCATCGGCGGCTACGCGTGCGAGCTACTCGACGATCCCGCGCCCGAACGAGCAGTCGAGCGCGAAATGCTCGCGCGCGGCCTGGCCGAGGGCGAGGCGACCGCGGCCGTGCGCGCGCTCGGGCGCCGCGCCGCGCGCGCGCTGGTGCGTGACTCGGGCGAGCAGGCTGCCGCGCGCCGCGACCGCCAGGCCTTGATCCGGAAGCTCGTCGATCGGGCGCAAGATCCCGCGCTCGCCGCGGATCTTCCCAAGGTCGGAAGCCCCGCGGGGCGCGGAAGCCTCACGGAACGGGACTCGCTCGAGCGCCGGCTGCGCGAGGCGGCGAAGCTGGTCCCGGTGCGCGCGGAGCCCGTGGTGCTTGCGATCCCCCCGGCCGCGGGTGTCGGATTGCCGATCCTCGACGTGGCGCGGCTCGACGACGGCAAGTGGCTGGTGGCGCTGGGCGAGCTGGGCGTCGGCCTGCTCGCCCGTGACGGACGAATGCTCGCCCGCTTCGAGGTGCCCGCCGAGCACCTGGTGCTCTCCGATCACGGCACCCGCGCAATCGCGCTCGCGCGCGCGGGAACGCTCTGGCGGCTCGCGCGGATCGAGATCCCCGAGCGGCGCGCCCGCCCGTGGTGCAACGCGAGCCTGACCTCCTGGGCACCGACCTACGACGGCTCGATCTGGTTCGCCGGCGTCGGCAACGCGCTCCACGCCATCGATGCGCTCACTGAGGGGTGGCGCTCGCTCTGGGTGTGGAAGGAGCTGGACGGCGTCGCCATTTTCGTCGCCCGAGCACCGCAGAGTCTCGCCTTCGTCGTGCTCCACCGCGACGGCAATCGCGAGGTGTGGATCGTCGAATTACCGGGCATGACGCTCAGGGCTCGCAATCCGGTGCCGTTGCCCGTGCCCGACATCCGAGCTCGCAACACCGCGCCCTCGCCCATGCGGGCCATCCGAAGCTGGGTGGCGCTCACTCCGGAGGGCTGGATGATCACGTGCAGCGAAGACGAGAAGCCTCTGCGCCTGGAGCTGGCGCGGAACGTCCAGATGCGGCTGCCGGCGGGTGGCCATCCGCGCGGCGGCGCGACGGTCGGTTCCGATCACCTCGCCGTGGTCGCGCAGCACCCGGCGCACCCGGCCGCGAGCGTGGTGCAGCTCGTTCAGCGCTCGCATGGGCGCCACATCGCCCAGATCGAGCTCGGCGAGGTCGACGCCGCCTGCACCCGCCTCAGCGAGCGCGGCTTGGCGATCGGCGACCACGCGGGCCGCATCGCGTACTACGACTTCGTGAGGGAGTCCCTGGAGACGAGCCTTCTCGTCCTCGCCTGACGGCCCATGGCGGACCTCCGAGACCCGCCCCCCGCGCGACGCGGCCAATCGATGACCGTTGCGACACTAGCGGTCGGGCCAGCTCAGGCGGACGAGCGAGTCATTTGTCACGCCTGGCTGGATGCAGCAGATCTGGTTAAATGCCTGCAACGACGTTCGCGGCTTCAGCTCTGCCGGGGGTTCCGCACGGGCGTACGGCTTGCTTGGTGAGGCTTACGAGATTGGGTGGAAGCTCCAGGCGACGATTATGTCCTGCCGAATCCCGATGCGGCTCGCACGCTCTACGGGCTCGCATACCGTCGCGGAGACGAACTTGCTCGTGGACGAGTGCGCCAAATCGGCCCATGATTTTTGACGTGCCGTCCAGCCCGGCGCTGCAGCGGACGCGCCCGCCGGGTACCCGGTTGAGGGTACAGGTGATCCGGCGGCCAAGCGTTGAGCTTGGCGTCCGGCCTCCCAGGTTTAGGACACAGCGAGCTGAAGCGACCCTCCTCCATGTCGTGCCCTCTTCGGGAGCATAGTGTGCGTCGAGTGTCACAGTTCTCTTTCGCTTTACTCGTGCTTGGTACTTTCATGGCAGCCGCTGGATCATGCGGTGGCGATGGTAAGGGGAACACTTCGTCCGTCTTTACTTGTCAGGCTACTTGTGCCGACGCACATGGAGAGCCCGTCGACGGAGGTGCTGACATATTTGAAGGAATAAATTCGGATGCTGCTACCGCAGCATGCACCGAAAACCAACACAACCAGCCAGGGCACGATCTTTGCTTTGGCCGCGGGACGTTCGTAAACTGCAACTGCTTTGCGCCGGCCGAGTAGGGACTGAAAGAGGCTGGCGCGGCCGCCATGCAGCTTGATAGCCGGTCGGGTTGGCCAAGATCACCACATGATCGTCGAGCTGGTCCGCTGAAGCTGACGGCACCCAGGATGCGCGGTTTGCGATCGCGCGGTGTCGGCTTTCCGCGACTTCACCCGACCTTGCAGAAGCCGCGCGCCATGGGTGCCGTACGGGGGGCCAGGCGCTGGGGCGAAATGGATGAGGTCGGCGATGCCGTCCCAGCTCGACAGAATTGAGCTGGCGACAGTGGTCCGGGACTCGAACGCCAGGCGGCGACGGTCCGGGTGGGGGCTCGTGGTGTGGTGCTGGCTCACCTTGGAGGCGCCGCTCGCCGCGCCTGACGAGAGTCGGGCGGCGCCGCCGCCGCACTTCGTGGCGTGGGTTGGTTCGTTCGGTCTCACGGCTGTCGCCAACCGGGGGACGCCGGTCGTCGGAGACCTGGACGGAGACGGCGACCTCGATGTGTTGGAGGGTCAGCAAAACGGAAAGCTCAACTTTTTCCGAAACACCGGCAGTAGCGAGAGCCCGAGCTTTGCTCCGCCCTCGATCGACCCCTTCGGGCTCGGCGACGTGGGCAGCTACGTCGCTCCCACGCTCGCGGACATCGACGGCGACGGCGACCTGGACGTCTTCGTGGGGGACGTGAGCGGAACGACTTTTTTCTTCCGGAACACCGGTACATCCGAGAGTCCCGCGTTTGCCGCGTCCTCCGCCAATCCCTTCGGACTACTTCCCGTCACGAACAGCGCCGCGCCCACGTTCGTCGACATCGACGGGGATGGCGACCTCGATGCCTTCGTCGGCGGGTTCGGGGCGTTTTCGTTCTTCCTGAACACCGGCACGTCCTCGAGCCCGGCGTTCGCTGCCCCCGCGACGCATCCGTTTCATCTTCCCGACCTGGACGATTTGAAGCCCGCGTTCGCGGACCTGGACGGGGACGGTGATCTCGATGTGTTCCTGCCGGAGACTTCCGGCGTCATTTACGGATTCACGAACACCGGCACCGTCGAGAGTCCGGCCTTCGGGCAAATTTCACGGTACCCTTTCGGCATCGTCGCCGTCGATTTGGAGCCGGCACCGGTTTTCGCGGACATCGACGGCGATGGCGACGTAGACGTCTTCTTCGGGGGCAAGTACGGCTCGATGTTTTTCTTCGAGAACACCGGGACGCCGCAGAGTCCCGCGTTTTTCAACGACGTACGACTCGCCACCTCGACCGCGGCGAAACCCACGTTCGCCGACATCGACGGCGACGGCGATCTCGACGCTTTCGTGGGGAACGGCTACGGATCGGTCAACCTACAGCGGAACACGGGGACGTCGGAGAGCCCGGCCTTCGCCCCGAAGTCGGTCAATCCATTCGGCCTCGTCGATGTGGGAGACAGGTCCGCTCCGGCATTCGCGGACCTCGATGCCGACGGGGACCTGGACTTGATCGTCGGTAACGCGAAGGGGTTGATCACATTTTTCCCGAACACCGGTGTAGCGACGAGCCCGGCCTTCGGCCCGGCCTCCGTCGGCGCGTTCGGCCTGGACGGCGTCGACTATCGGGCCACGCCCGCGCTCGTCGACATCGACGGGGACGGCGATTTCGACGTCTTCGTCGGAGAGATCTACGCGTCTGCGCTCTACTTCTTCGAGAACACGGGGACGGCGCAGAACCCAGGGTTCGTGAAGCGATCCGGGTCGTTCGGTCTCACTAACGTTGGCAACGATGCCGCGCCCACGTTCGTCGACATCGATCGGGACGGCGACCTCGACGCCTTCGTGGGCGAGCATTATGGGACGACCGTATTCTTCGAGAACACGGGAACCTCGCAGAGTCCCGCATTCGTGAAGCGCCCCGACTCGTTCGGCCTCACCGACGTCAGCGCTTTCGCGGCTCCCACGTTCGTCGACATCGACGACGATGGCGATTTCGACGCATTCGTGGGTGACGCTCACGGGACGACGTTCTTCTTCGAGAACCAGTCCTACATCAGGGTCTTCGGCGACGGCTTTGAATCCGGGAACCTCGACGCATGGTCCGCGCATGCCCCCTGACGACGGTCGGGTCGGCGAAGCCGCGGCTCGGCACGGGGTAGGGCCAGCAGCACCAGGAGGTGCCGCGCAGAACCCGCGCACCGTGCGGGCGTGAGCGGTGCGCACAGCCGAACCGGGCGCCGCGACAGTCGTTGCCGCTCGCTAGCGGCGGACCACACCTGGGAGCTTGCGTGCCCGAGGGGGCGACGGAATAGGATCACGTGGCGCGCGACGCGTCGATGCAGGTGCGAAAAGTGCCCCGCCTTGTTCGGAAAACGTTCGCATGATCGTCCACTTGATCGACGGTACCTACGAGCTCTTCCGTCACTTTTACGGCATCCGCCGTGGGAGAACCGGTGACGATCCGCCGCTCGGCGCAGTGGCGGGAGTGCTCCACACCGTGCTCCAAATGCTGGAAACCGGCGCCACGCACATCGGGGTGGCAACCGACCATGTCATCGAGTCGTTTCGGAACGACTTGTGGCCGGATTACAAGACCGGTGAAGGCATCGAGCCTGCACTCTGGGCGCAATTCCACCCGCTGGAGGAGGCGCTCGACGCAATGGGTGTGGCCGTATGGCCGATGGTCGAGCTCGAGGCCGACGATGCGCTCGCGTCCGCGTCCCACCTCGCTGCCAACGACGAGCGAGTCGAGACGGTGTGCATCTGGACGCCCGACAAGGATCTCGCGCAATGCGTCGAGGGCCAGCGCGTGGTCCAAATGGATCGCCGGAGTGGGAAGCTCCGTGACGCCGACGGCGTGCGTGCCAAGTTCGGCGTAGCGCCGCTCTTGATCCCGGACTATCTCGCTCTCGTCGGTGATGCGGCCGACGGCTATCCCGGCATCAAGGGCATCGGACCGAAGACCGCTGCGACGCTCCTCGAGCGGCATGGCCCGATCGAACGGTTTCCGGCGGAGCTCCTGAAGGGCAACCTCGCGCTCGCACTGCTCTTCAAGCAGCTCGCGACGCTGAACCGCGATGCACCGCTCTTCCGTGACGTAGACGAGCTGCGCTGGCGGGGAGCGAGCGAGGCGTTCCCGGCGGTCGTCGAGAAGATCGGCGATGAACGCCTGATGGCCAGGGTACGCGCTCTCGAGAGCGCGGCGGCGGCGACGTCGGCCCGCACGAAAGCCTCGCCGACTGCTTGATGGCGCTGGGGGTGGAAAACCGTTGGACCGATCCGGGTTTCCCCAGCGCGTCCGTCTTCACGATGGGAAATCGAGTTACCCTCATTGCAGCAAAGACGTATCCACTATCAGTAGTCACAAATAAGGGGTGCAGGCCACGACGTGAAGTCCGTTCACGGCGAAGGTCTTCCCCGAGGGCGGCGCGGTCTGCCGCGCGCTCAGGGCGACGTGTCGCTCCAGCGGCTCGTGTCGCCGGTCGCGTCGAAGCCGTCCCGGAAGACTCTCGAGAGGCAGAGGCCGGGGCCGGATGAGGTGCAGGGCGTCCGCCCAGCCGATCCCAGCGGGCCCGCCTCGATGCGGTAGATCCCGTGCGGGGAATCGACGGCGATCAGCACGAGATGCCGGCTTCGCAGAGCCCGCCCCAGCCGATCTGCGCGATGGCGGCCGAATCGTGGATCGACCACAAAAACCGGCAGGTGTGCCTCGATCGCGTGGCTCATCGACGCGGCGGTCGGCTCGGGCTCGTCCAGCATGCCGACGCGCCAGCGGGGCCAGAGCACGCTGTCGAGGATGCTGCTGTAGATCATCGCACCACGCGGGATCCTTCTGGCGAGTGCGAGAATCAATCGCCCGTCGTTGCACGAGACGTCATGCAAGTAGGACAAGGACGAGGGTTGGTGCAGGAAGACCTCGTAAACGCCATCGATCGCGAGCACACAGGTCATGGCGACGCCGATGACCAGTACCTTCCGATTCCGGCAATGGCCGAGGAAGAGAATCGGTGGGAGTGCAGCGAACAAGTACACGGGTGCCCAGTAACGCGGAATGCTGTGATTCACCATGGCCGTTGGATCGGCGACGCCGAACACGTGCCCGCTCACGTGGGAGGCCATGAGACAGACCAGGACGGCCAGTCCCCCGAGATAGCCCATGCGGCTGACCGGCGGCCGGGCGCGCAACATGGGTACGAGGGTGAGCTGTCCAGCGAGGAGCACGCCGAGCAGCCCCATCGTGACCCAGTACTTGTTCAAGAAATGGCCGACCATACGAATGGTCGGAATCCCCATTGGAATCAGCAATTGCCGTAGCAACCCCAGGCCACGGGGAGCGCTGCCACCTTCCGCTCGAGCGACGAACATTTGATAAGCGGACAGGCTCGGATTGCCCGTCGTCATCCCATTCAGGACGAGATTCGCCAGCACGGCGAACGACCCGAAGAGCACAAACAAAAACAGCACGCGTTTCCACCACGATGGACGGGCGGCCACGGTGAAGAGTAGGACCGAGAGCGTCAAATACGCGGCATAGTCAGGACGCACCGCAGCGCCTGCGGCGACGCCCAGAACAGCCATCGCGAGATGGCGATCGTTACCGGTCCGATACCACGAGGCCCAACCCCAAAAGGCCCAGCTAAGGCAAATCAGAAGGGCAGACAAGTTGGCCCACGGCCGGAGCAGCCAGTAAAGCGCGGGAAAGCCCAGCGCCGGCGCGAGCACCGAAAGCCACCGTCGGCCGAGAGGCAGCAATTTCGCTGTGCCGGCGGCGAAAGCGGCGGCCGCGCTAGCCGGCAGTGCCGCGACCAACAGCAGGCCGAGTGCGCCCAGGCGGAGCAAGAGCGCATAGAAGTAGTACGCGAGGGGAGCGTAAGCAGGTATGGCCTTCTCGCCGAGCGACAGCCAGAAATGCGGGTGAGCGAGATTTTCCGGGTCGCCGAACGGAAGCGCCAGGAACGGACGACCTTGCTTGACGATCAACGAAGCGGAAAACCTGTTCAGCGCCTCGTCCCGAGAAATCGTCGTGACGGGGTTCAGCCCCCACACCCAGAGGATCGCCGCAAACGATCCGCCGAACCAGACAGCTGCTATCACTGACGGTATGACGGAACGCGAAGATGGCTTACGGAGAGCAGACACGATGTCGATCCATCCCGGTTTTTGCTAGGTGTCCGACCATGCAAGGCGCCTGGAACCGCCGCCACCCGCGGCAGACGCGCATCTCGGCGTCGGTCACAACACGGGTCTTCCGGGGGTTGTGTGGGTGACCTGATCACCTGATCCAAGGGTTGAGGGCGTCACGTCCGTCGTCGCGCACCGCGAGCGGCAGCGACGCGGCTAGCCAGAACGCCGCCAGGGCGATTCTCCGCGCTCGTTCGCTCATTTTCCCGCTCCGGCGAGGCTGCCTTGCCCGCCGACCCTTCGACTCTACGCAAGCCGGCACTGCGCCGCAAAGGTGCACGGGCTCGACCGGTCCCTCCTCGTCGCGGATCACCGCCCTCAAACATGCCCTCAGATGCCGTTTTGGGCGTCTTTCAAGGCCTCGTTTCCGGCCTGTCAGGCATCGCTTGCATGCTATTTGTGGCAAATTATGCGCGCGTTTTGTCGCGCTTTCCGCCATCATTTGCCCGAGAGTCCTTCAGGCAGATTGTGGAGGCCGACCATGCCCGCCTCCCCTTCGGAAAGTACCTACGCACCCAGCGCAAAGCCGCCTTCGTGAGCCAGGCCCGCCTCGCGAAGGCGATCGGCGTCAGCCACAGCTACGTGAGCGAGGTCGAGCTGGGCCAGCGGCCGCCGTTCGATCCGCGGCTCTGGCCCGCGATCGTGAAGATGCTGCCCGGCACCTCGATCGCCGACCTCCAGCGTGCCGCCGCGCAGACGCGCCCACTCGAGATCGACCTCTCGAAAGCGACCGCCGCGCTCCTCGACCAGATCCGCGGCGCCGCCGTGCCACCCGTTCGCCCCGAAAAAATCGGCCCAAGCGGCGCGCGACGGAGCGATCGAGAGCGTACCGGCCGCGCGCCGCCGTCGCCGGTCAGGGCTGCGCGAAGGTCCAGGCGTCGGTGTTGCCGCTCTCGAAGCCGTCGTGGAAGAGCGGCTTCAGATCGGGTGCGCCCTCGGCGAACGCGACAAACGTCATGGCGGACGGCTCGTAGGCGACGGGAAACGACGTAGAGGTAGCCAACGTCGCGTCCGTGAGCACCGCATGCCCACCGGTCGTGCCGACGACGATCGCGCCGCTCGGGCTCAGATCGATGTCGGCGAGGCCGGGGAAGTCCGCGTCGAGGCTGGTCTGGATGGCACCGGTCGAGTCGAACCGGTAGATCAGGTTGCCGGTCGCGGCGAAGATCCGGCCGGTACCGTCGACCGCGATCCCGTTCACGGCCGTGGCGAGGTTCGCGGACCCGAGCGGTGCCAGCGTCTGGGGGTCGAAGGCGTCGACGTGCTTTCCGTCGCTGCGCAGTCCGTAGAGCCTCCCGTCGAGACCGGCGGCGACGTCGACGTACGGATTCGCGCTCGCGAACTGCACCGTCGGCAGGACCTGATTCGCATCGAACCGGAACAACCCGACCCCGGCATGGCCGAACGAGGTCGTGGCGCTCACGAACACCAGCGAGCCGAACGCGGCGATTCCGCCGTGAGCTGGGACGCTGTCGCTCGACCACCCACTCTGGGCTTCCTCGGTCCACTCACCACTGGTCGGCGAGAACGTGCTGAGCACGGGCGCGAGGGTGCCGTTGAAGACGTGAACGCGTCCCGAGCTATCGCGAACCAGGTCACGTGCGACCTCGCCGCTCGCTGCGGCCTGATCGCCGCCGAGAATCGGGATCTCCTGCACCAGCGTTCCGTCCCGGGCGAAATCGAAGACGTCGTTGCCGTAGGTCACCAGCACGTCCTTCGGATCGAACGTGACCGGGCCGAGCGTGCCCACCCGAAAATCGATCGTGCCGAAGAGCGCCGGGACCTCGCCCTCGCAGTGCTGCGTGAAGGTCGCGGCGAGCCGCGCGAGGTTGCCGAACCAGTCGTAGACCACGTCGGAGATCGCGAAGCTTCCGGTCACCGTGCCGCAACCTCGTCCGGACCCGGAGAAGGAAAGACCCGGCTCGCGAGGGTCCTCGGACGGATAGACCTGCGCATTGTCGTAGGTTCCCGGCGTCAGTCGAACCGATTGCGGCGCATCCAGATCGAGGGACCACCAGATTCCGGGCTCGGTCGCGTCGTCAAAGTCGATGTGGGCCCCGGGGTCTTGGAACGTGCTCGCCGTGAAGGTGCCGTCGGCATCCGTGTAGAGCTCGGTCTGTCCCTGGCCGATGTAGTCGCCCGGCTGGCTCACGTACCCGATCGAGGTTCCGGCCAGCGCTGCGCGGGCGGCCAGGCCGCTCGCGAGCACCGCGAGCAGCAAGCCGAGTCCACGCGGTCCACGCGGGATCGCGTCGGCGCCCCCAGCGTTTCTCGGCGCGGTCGAGGCCGGTGCTCGCGGTCTCGGGCCTCTCATCGGTTGTCCGAGCGCGTCAAGGCTGAGTGAGGGTCCAGGCGTTCGTGTCGCCGCTCTCGAAGCCGTCGTGGAACAGCGGATTCGGGTCGAGCGGCGTCTCGGCGAACGCCACGAACGCCATGTCGACCGGATTGCGGTCGACGGGAAACGACGTCGACGACGCCAGGGTGGTGTCCGAGAGCACCACGTAGCCATCCTTGCTGCCCGCGACGATGGCGCCGCTCGCGCTCAGATCGATGTCGCCGAAGTTGTAGACCCCGGGGCTGAGGTTGGTCTGGATGACTCCCGTCGAGTCGAACCGGTAGAGCTGGTTTTCGGCGGCGGCGAAGATCCGGCCGGTCCCGTCGACCGCGATCGCGTCGACGGTTGCGGCGAGGGTGGCCGACCCGTGCGGCGCCAGCGTCTCGGGGTCGAACGCGTCGACGTGCTTCCCATCGTCGCGCAGCCCGTAGATTTTCCCGTCGAGTCCGGCGGCGACGTCGATGTAGGGATATGCGCCGGCGAAGTGGACCGTTGGAAGGACCTGATTGGCGTCGAAGCGGATCATTCCGACTGCCGGATTGCCGGCCGACGCCATGTCGCTCACGAAGATGAGCGAGCCGAGCGCGGCGATCCCGCCGTAGGACGGGCCGTTCAGGGTCGTCCAGCCGTTCTGGGTCCGTTCCGTCCACTCGCCGCTGGTCGGCGAGAGCGTGCTGAGCACGGGGTCTACGGTGCCGTTGAAGACGTGGACGCGTCCCGAGCTGTCGCGCACCAGATCCCGCGCCACTTCGGTGGGACCGGGCGTCTCGTCACCGCCCAGGATCGGGACCCTTTGAACGAGGGTCCCGTCCCGGGCGAAGTCGAGCACCTCGTTCTGGTAAGTCACCAGCACGTCCTGGCTACCGAACGACATCGGTCCGATGGTGCCCCCCTGATGGTTCACGGAACCGAGGAGGGCCGGCACGGCACCGTCGCAATGCTGCGTGAGCGTCGCGGCCAGGAGGACGATGTTCCCGAACCAGTCGTAGAGCACGTCCGAGATCGAGAAGCTCCCGCTCAGCTCGTTGCAGCCGCCTCCGGAGCCCATGAATTCGAAGCCTGGCGCGCTGAGGTCCTGGAACGGGTAGCGTGTCGCGTTGTCGTACGTTCCTTGCGTCAACCGCGCCCACTGTGGCGCCACCAGATCGACGTCCCACCAGATGTCCGGGTTCGTCGCGTGCTGGAACTGGATGTGCACCCCGGCGTCGCCGTAGGTGCTGTCGAAGAAGGTGCCGTCCGCGTCGGTGTAGAGCCGGGTCTGCCCCTGACCGACGTAGTCGCCCGGCTGGCTCACGTACCCGATCGAGTCTCCGGCGAGCGCCGCGCGCGACCCCAGGCACGTCGCCAGCAGGGCGAGGTGAAAGCGGAACCTCAACGGTCCACGACGTCTTGGCTCGTTCCTCACGTCGTGACGCCATCGCTTCTTCGTGGGCCGCTCCACGGGATCGAATTCTAGCGCCTGATTACCGTTTGTCGCTATCGTCGGCGCTGCTCGCCCTCGACGTCCACCACGGAAGAAGTCCCGCCCTCGAACGCTCGCCGGGGAACGGAGCCTCGCGTTACGACGACGCAGCGGTCGGCGTCGCAAACCACCAGCGGTGACCTTCCGGGTCGCGCGCGTCGTACTCGCGCTGCCCGTACGCTTGGTCTCTCGGCTCGTGGCCGATCCGCGCGCCCGCCGCCCGCGCACGAGCGAAGTGGGCGTCGACGTCGGGAACGTGGACGACGATCCCGGCGCCGGCCGTGTCCACGGTCTGCGGAGAGCCGAGTTGGTGCTCGGCGGTCACCCGGTGCAGCCAGATCGTGGTCCCCCCGAAACGGACCTCGCCATGGACCGCCTGCCCGTCGCCATCCCGTTCGACACCTCCGGCTTCGAAACCGAACGCCCGCACCAGGAAATCGTGGGCCGCCGCGATATCGCGGTAGACCAGCACCGGGATGATCCGTTCGCTCGCAGGCATCGGTGCGCCTCTTCGCTGCGCGTCGGACCCGCAGCTCGGCTGAGGCCACGGACTACCATGCGATGCCGACGAGCGCCACACGCTCACCATCGCCGGAACCCGTGAGGACGCATCCCACACGGGCGCGGGCCTCAGGTCCGCGCATGCTTCGACCTGCCGGTGAGCTCGAGTCGGTGGCGGCAGCACCGGTCACGAACGGGCGCGAGGAACGAAGAACAAGGGTCAGCCGTCGTCCTTCGCGCAGCGGAACCCGGCGCCATCGTCCCAGAACGTCGGGTCGGCGAAGTCGCGGTCCGGCACGTAGTAGGTCCAGTAGCTCCACGGGTTGCCGCGCAGCACCCGCGCACCGCCCGGACTGCTCGCCGGTCCCGGCGGGTTGGTCGACGGGCTCGTCGCGTAGTAGCTCGGGTCATACCAGTCGTTCACCCACTGCCAGACGTTCCCCAGCATGTCGAGCGCGCCATACGGTGATGCGCCCGCCGGTTTCGAGCCCACCGGCGCGGTGGTCCAGACCCCACACCCGTTGCCCTCTACCGATGGGGCGTCCCTCGTCACCGCGTAGGTGCACGACGGTTCCGCGTCACCCCACGGGAAGGTCCTCGCATCGGTACCGCGGGCGGCCTTCTCCCACTCCGCCTCGGTCGGATAGCGCTTCCCCGCCCACGTGCAGTAGGCCCGTCCCTGGGACCAGTCGACACAGTTGATCGGATGGTCGCCGGTGCGCGGCGAGCCCCAATTGCAGTACGTGAAGCTCGAATTCGAGCCGCGCGGCGCCGTGCACCCGCCCGCGGTCACGCACGCCGCGTACTGGTCGACCGTGACGTCGTTGCGGTCGATCCAGAAGGCGCTCAGGTTCACCGTGTGAACGGGCTGCTCGTCGGGATACGGGCGGTTCGACCCCATGGTGAAGTCCCCGGCCGGGACGAACACCTGGCCGTTGCGATCCTCCGCGCTCGTTCGTTCATCCTTCCCTCCGGCGAGGCGGCGCTGCCTGCCGACCCTTCGACTTTACGCATGCCGCCATTGCGCCGCAAAGCGCGCATGAGCTCGACCGAGCTCTCCTCGTCGCGGATCGCCGGCGCCTCTCGAGCGCGGTTCGACCGGCAAAAATCCCGTCACGGACCCGGGCGGCTCGCGAACATGCCGCCAGATGAGCCAGCTCCGCCTCGCGAAGGCGATCGGCGTCAGCCACAGCTACGTGAGCGAGGTCGAGCTGGGCCAGCGGCCGCCGTTCGATCCGCGGCTCTGGCCCGCGATCGTGAAGATGCTGCCCGGCAC
>CAZYWA010000041.1:0-25127 GCA_964650975.1 uncultured bacterium | reverse complement strand
GCCGCCGCTCTCGCCGCTGGTGCTCACGGTGCCGGCCGGTCTCGCGACCGCGCTGCTCCTCGCGCACGCGGTTCGCTATCGCGGATGGCGCGCGATGCTGGTGTTTTGCGGCGTGTGCGTCGCGTGGTACCTGCCCAAGGAATACGCGATCGTGGTGCGCGCGATCCCGGTGCACACCTACACCGTCACAGCGGACCTGCTGACCGTGGGCGGCGTGCCGCTGATGCTGCCGATCGGCTACGTGTTCACCGGCTACGTGAGCTGGTGGCTCGCGGAGCGGATCACCGATCATCTGCCAGGGTCGCGCGACCGGCTGTTTCCGATGGTGGTGGTGTGGCTCTGCTGCGTCTCGGGGATCGGCTACGTGATGGAGGTGGTGGGCTCGACGGCGGGCTGGTGGCGCTGGGAGGTCGAGGAAGGCGGCTTGTGGCGCGCGATCTCGGTCTCCGACCGGATCGTGGCCAACGCGGGGCGCGTGCATCCGGTGATTCCGGACGGGCCGGTCTACGGCTGGCCGCTCTACATGCTGCCGCTCGCCGTCACGTTCCTCGCGTTCGAGTTCTCGCCGCTCGCGAACATCCGCATGAAGCCCGCGGCGTATGCGATCGTGCTGCTCTGTTACTTCATCGGCAGCCTCGCGCAGTCGCTCTTCCCGGCGGTGCTGGTGCTGTGGATCGCGGCGCTCTTCTCGCGGTTGCCGGTACGCACGCCACGTCCGCCGGCGGCGATCGCGAGCACGCTCGATCGGTGTCTCCGGTTCGCGCCTCACGTGGCGATCGCGATGATGCTCGGAACCGCGTTCTACGTGGACGTCATCCACGCCCGCGACGTCACGCTGCTCGAGTCGTGGATTCCGCTGGTCACGTTCCTGGGCCTGGCGATGAGCGGCCGCTGGGTGACCATGGCGACGGGGGTCGCGTTCGGCGTCACGTTCGTCATCGATCGCGCGTTCACGCCGCTGGTCTTCCACGCGTGCCTCTACACGGGCTTCCTGCTGCTCATGATCGCGGTGCGGTCGTGGCGCGAGCGGGCACCGCTGCCGGATCCGGACGGCTGGCGGATGCGCGCCGCGCGCTGGCTGGTGCGGGGCGCGCCGTTCACGGTGGCGTGACCGCCGGACTGCCTCGTCGATGACGTTCGAGCCTTCGCGTCGCGTTCGCGCTCTCGACCGGCTGCTGGCGGCGTGGCTCTTGGTGGGGGCGCCGTTTCACGCGTGGTGCGCGGTCGCGTCGCTGGTGTGGGCGCTCTCGTCGCTGCCGGGAGTGCTGGCTTCGGGTGTCGATCTGGCGCTTGCGAGGCATCCGATCGCGCTCGCGCTCACGGGCGCGTTCGTGTTGCAGCTGAGCTGGATGCGATCGCCCGCGGCGAGCGGACCTCGCGGGGTTTTCGAGCGGCGCGGGTGGCGAGCGCTGGCGCTCGCTTCGTTGCTCTCGCCGGTGTGTGCCGTCGCGATCGGGGCGCGGATCGAGTCGGGCTTCCCGCCGCTGGTGAAGGCGATCGATGCGTCGGTCCAGCAGGCCCGCGCCGCCCGCGAGCGCGAAGGGTCGTGCGTGGCGCCATCAAGAGACGAGGACACGTGCCCCGTCGATCTGGTCGCGGCCGACGCGGCCGCTCCGCCACTCGGCGGGCCGCCGAGCGGCGAGGTGGTGGTGCGGTTGCGCGACCGCGGCACCCGGATCGAGCGCGAATACTCCTGGGCGGTCACGGGAACCGAGCTGGTGCTGCGCCGGTCGAGCGTGCGAGCGGTTCCCCGATGAGCCGTCGCACGCCCGAGGTGGCGCTCGGCGCAGCGTTGCTGCTGGCGTCGATCGCGATCGTTCACCGCCCGCCCGGCTCCGACGCGACCTCGCTGGTGCTTCCGTACCTGGCGCTCATGGCTCGCGGTGCCGCGCGCGGCGAGCCGTTTCCGCTCTGGGACGACACCGTGTTCGGCGGGATCCCGCTGGTGGCCGATCCGCGCCATCAGCTCTTCTATCCCTTTTCCTGGCTGGCGTTCGTGATGCCCGCGGAGCGCGCGATCGGCGTGATCCTGGCGCTGCACGTGGTGATCGCGAGCCTGGGCGCTCGCGCGCTGGCGCGCACCTGCGGAGCATCGCGGCCCGGCGCGGCGCTCGCGGCGTTCGTCTACGGTCTCGCGCAAGTCACGTTCTTCGACGTGCTGGTGGAAGGATTCGTCGACTACGCGCCGGGAATCGCGTGGACGCCGTGGATCCTCCACTTCGGCATGCGGGTGCTGCGCCGCGCGCGGCGCCGGGACTTGCCCGCGGGCGCCGTGGCGATGGCGATGTTCCTGCTCGGCACGCACGTGAACGGCGCGCTCATCGGGTCGGCGCTTCTGGCGCTCATCTTCGCCGTCGAGCTGGTCGCTCGCCCGCGGCCCAGGTCGAGACGAAGCGGTCTGGTTTTGCTCGCGGTGCTTTTCGTCACCGGCGTGGCGCTCGCCGCTCCTCGCTGGGCGCCACTTCTCGATTACGCCCGCGAGTCGACTCGTGGACCGGGAAGCGGCGCCCCTCGGGTCTTCAACGAAGACCTCGATTCGTTTCAGGCCGGCGCACGACTTCTCACGGGGCTCTGGGCGGGGCTGGTGCCGCTGGTGCTCGCGGCGGTCGCCGTGAGCCCAGGCCTTCGTTTCCGGGCGCGTTGCGCGCCCGTCGCGGGAATCGCGGCCGGCGGAGTGGCCGCGGCGCTCCTGGCCCTCGGCCCGCGAACCTTCGCCGGCCGCTGGTTCTTCGCGCTTCCGGTCTTCGACCAGATCAACGCGCAGGGACTGCACCTCTGGTTCGTGGCGCTCCCGATCGCGGTGACGGCGGGACGCGGGCTCGACCGGCTGATTCGCCGGCGGAATCGAGCGAGCGTCGCGGAAGGCGCGGCGGCGCTCTTCGTGGTGTCGGTTCTCGCGGTCGGGTTGCTGGGGTTGCGCGGCGAGCTGCCGTTCTATGCCGCCGATCTGCGCGCGCGGATCGCGTTTTTCGAGGGCCTCCCCGACGCCACCGATCCGGCGATGCTCGGCGACCCGGCCGCCGGCGACGTGCGCGCGGTCGCGAACGTGGTGGTCCCCGCGCGACGCCTGCTGGCGGCGCTGGCGGTGGCGGCAGCGTGGCTCGCCACCGCTGGAGTTGCGGGTGGTGTTACGGCCACGTCGCGGCGGCCTCGCCACGCACGCTCGTGGCTCGCCGCGACGGTGATGGTGGCGCTGGCCGCCGATCTGTCGCTCACGCACTACGCCTTTCTGCGCGACTACTGGGAGCCGCTGGTTCCGCCCGCGGCTCCCGATGTGACGGACACGATCACCCCGAGCGCCGCGCGTGTCGCGGCGCTCGAAATCGCGGGCGCCGACCCGCGCTCGTCGATTTCCGGTCCGGCGGCGCGCATTCACGGTTTCCGCGGTCTGCTCGGCAATGGTTTCTGGATGGATCGTCACTGGGCCGAGCTGATCGAAGCGCGTCAGGGCGCGCTCGACCTTCACGCGCTGAGCGAGCCGCGCGACCTGGTGTTCCACGATCTCGATCCCATGCTGGCGCGGATGCTCGACGTTGGATGGCTCGCGCGCTCCCGATCGGACGGCGGGGTCGAGTGGAGCGCGCCGGCGAGCCCGCCGCTCGGACGCGCGTGGGTGCTGTGCAGCCAGGTGGCCGTGGGGGACGAGACCGCGGCGCGCGCCGCCGTCGCAGAGGCCGATTTCGATCCGCAGCGCAGCGTGGTGATCAGTCCGCGTGAGGGATTGGGCGGGCTCATCGAGATGGCTTCCTCGGGCCGGTTCGTCGCGTGTGATGGGGCCATCGAGCCGCCAGCGGCGGTGGTCGAAGAATCGCGCTCGACGAGGCTACGCGTCACGCTCGGCGCGCCCGTGAGGACTCCCAGCTACCTGGTCCTCTCCGAGAGCTACGGGGACGGTTGGCGCGCGCGCGTCGACGGTCGCGACACGCTGGTGTTGCGCGGCGATCTCGCGCTTCGCGTGGTGCCACTGCCGGTGGGGGCCCAGAGCGTCGTACTCGATTTCTGGCCCGCCTCGCTCACGATCGGCCTGGTCATGGCAGGGGCCGGCGGGATGGCGCTGGCTCGGTGGTCTCTCGGCGCCCAGTCGCGCCGCGCTCGGACGCGGCCGATCGGCCTGGGCGCGCGCTCGGTGAGCGCGTAGGCTGTCGCGATCGACGGGCCGGAGGAGATGCGGTCCCCGCGCTCGCAATGATCGATCGAGGTGTGACGTAACGGCTGCGAGGGACCGCAGCCCTCCATCGGCACCGAAGAGTGAGATGACATCGGAATCCACCGGCCCCCGCTCCGCCATGGATGCGTGGCGCTCCGAGCCCTTTCGGCTGTTTTTCCCGCTCGGTGTGGTGCTGGGGTGGATCGGGCTCGGGCAGTGGCTGTTGTTTCCGATCGGCTGGATCAAGAGCTACTCGTGCGAGCTGCACGGCCTGATCCAGGTGCAGGCGTTCCTGATGGCGTTCGCGCTCGGGTTCCTGTTCACGGCTCTGCCGCGCCGCACCCAGTCGAAACCGCCGGCGACGGCCGAGATCGTCGCGGGTCTGGCGCTGGTGGTCGCGATCACGATTGCAGGCACCGTCGGCTGGCGGCGCACGATGATGCTGAGCGACGTGGCGATCTGGCTCATGCTCACACGCTTCGCGGTCACGCGTTTCCTGGGAAGCGGCGCGGGCCGCCGTCCGCCGGCGGCGTTCCTGCTGGTGCCGCTGGCCGTGCTGCAGGGCGTGGCTGGTCCGCTGCTCATGCTGGCGGCGCCGCGCGTCAACGGCTCGCCGTGGATGTATCCCCTGGGACGGCTCTTCATCGAGCAAGGAGTGTTTTTGTCGCTGGTGGTGGGCATCGGTGGATTGCTGCTGCCGCTGGTCGGTGGCTGGCCGCCGCCGCCGGACCTGGGCAGCTCGCCGCGCGAGACGCGCCGGGCGCTCTTCTATGCGGCTTGCGGCGCGCTGCTGATCGCGAGCGAAGCGATGGAGGCGATGAGCCTTCCGCGAGTTGGGCCGATCCTCCGCGGGCTGGTGGTGGCGGCCGGTCTCGCGCTGGGCGGAGGAGCATGGCATGCGCCCAAGAAGCCGGGCTTTCATCGACGGCTGATCTGGCTCTCGATGTGGCTCACGCCGGCGGGCGTGCTGCTCTCGGGCCTGCTGCCGAACTACCGCGTCGCGGCACTGCACGTGCTCTTCATCGGCGGGTTCAGTCTCATGGTGCTCTCGGTCGGCACGCACGTTTCGTACGCGCACCTGCCGGGGCTCGAGGAGGTCATGACCGGCCGGCATCCGGCGATCGTCGCGATGGGAGTGAGCGTGATCGTGGCGCTCCTCGGCCGCACCGCGGCCGACGTGAGCCACACCTACTACCAGCACCTGTTGTCGGCGGCGCTGGCCTGGATCGCGGGGTCGGCCGTTTGGCTCGGCTATCTAGGCCCCAAGCTCCTGCGTCGATCGTGAGTACGGCGAGACGGCGATGACACTCGCGTGGAGCGACTTCAAGTCGATCCTCGCCGGCGAGCGTTTGCCCGCGGCGGTGATCGATCTCGACGCGCTCGAGCGCAACGTCGATCGCATCCGGGCGCCGCTCGACGGCACCAGGAAGAAGCTGCGCGTCGGCTCGAAGTCGGTGCGTCACGTGGGGCTCTTGAAGCGGATCCTCGAGCGCGGCGGTCCGAGCTTCCGCGGGATCATGGGATTCACCGCCGGCGAGGTGGCGTTCCTCGCGTCCCAGGGATTCGACGATCTGCTGGTCGCTTATCCGACGGTGCAGCCCGCGGCGCTCGCCGAGCTGGCCGAGCTCACGGCGCGTGGCCGCACCATCTGGTGCGTTGTTGACGCGCGCGAGCATCTCGACGCGCTGGGCCGCGCTGGGCGTGACGCCGGCTGCGAGATGCGCGCGGTCGCCGAGCTCGACGTCGCGTATCGCCGGGTCTCGGGGAAGCTTCACATCGGCGCGCGCCGCAGTCCGTTGCGGAGGCCGGACGACGTTCTCGATCTGGCGCGCGCCGGCGTCGCGATCGGCGGCGTGCGCCTTTGCGGCCTCATGGCGTACGAGGCCCACATCGCGGGCTTGCCCGACAAGAGCCCGTTCAGTCCCGCGATGAACCGCGTGGCGCGGATCGTGAAGCGGCTCTCGATTCCGGACGTGGCGCGCCTGCGCGCCGAGACCGTGGCGCTGCTCAAGCGCGAGAAGTTCGCGGTGGAGCTGGTGAACGGCGGCGGTACCGGCAGCCTGCGCACCACCGCGGCCGAGCCGTGCGTGACCGAGATCACCGCCGGTTCGGGCTTCGTGTGCTCGCACATCTTCGACTACTTCGAGTCGATCGATTGCGAACCGGCTGCGTTCTTCGCGCTCGAAGCGTGCCGGGTTTCCGATCGCGGCTACGTCACCTGTCACGGCGGCGGCTACATCGCGTCGGGCACTCCCGGCTGGGAGAAGCTGCCGCTCCCCTGGCTGCCGGCGGGCCTCGAGTTCCTGCCCAACGAAGGCGCGGGCGAGGTGCAGACGCCGCTCAAGCTGCCGCTCGGCGCGCCGGAGATCCGAATCGGCGATCCGGTGGTGTTCCGGCACGCCAAGGCCGGCGAGCTGGCCGAGCGCTTCGACGAGTACCTGCTGGTGCGCGGCGGGAAGCTGGTCGGCCGCGAGCCCACCTATCGTGGCCAGGGCTGCTGCTTTCTGTGAGTTTTTCGGGGGGCTGTTCCAGCCCCGCGCTCCAGCGAACGTCGAGCGCGTCGCGCCGCGCTACTTGTTGGCGTTCAGCCGGTAGGCGGTGATCAGTACGCCGATCAGCGCGAAGAGGCCGGCGCCCACCAGGTCGCCGCGCGCGAGCTCGCGGTACGCCATGAACATCCAGAACGCGAGCAGTGCCAGGATGAGCGGCAGTCGCATGGCGCGGCGATGGCTTGAGCCGATCGGACACGGCTCGGCGGAAGGCGCGCCCTCCCAACCGGGGATTGCGAGGGAACGACCGCGCGCGATCGAGGCGGCTCAGGGAAGCACGGCGCGCACCAGCGCGGCCAGTCCGGCCGCGAGTCCCAGACCGCGCGTCCGGCGCTGCGCCGCGGCGCCGCGGTGCGACGTGCCAGCGCCGACTCGCACCGGCACCGGCTCGAGCGTGCCGGGAAGCGGCAGCACGGTGTCGCGCGTCGGACGACGGGGCAGGACCCGGGTGCGCGGCTCGCTCTCGAGGATGCGCTCCGGCGCTACCACGCGGATGCCCGGGTCGACCCACTCGTAGAGCGTCGCGCTGCGGCGATCGCCACCGTCGAGCTCGCTGGGACGGATCCACGCGAAGCATTTGAGGCCAAAGGGACGCGTGCACTCGACGTCCTCGAAGGCCGGCGACCAGGTGCCGGTGTTGATCTGCTCGACGCCCTTGATCCAGCGATGCACCTGGCGATGGGTGTGGCCGTGCACCACGCGCTCGACGCCCGCGATCTGCGACGAGAGATCGAGCTTCTCGACCGCGCCGCGCTGCGCCTCCTCGTTGCCGGATTCCACGGAGCGGGCGTAGCGGATCACCCAAGGCATGAGCACGCCGAAGAGCACCAGCGAGCTCCAGATCGGCAGCGGCGCGAAGAGCCGCGCCAGGAGCGCCACCTCGAAGCTGAAGACCAGCGCCAGCACGATGAGCAGTGCCCGGTCGAGCCACAGCTCGCGCATCACCTTGAGGGGGCTCAGGATCGCGGGGTGCACGTGGAGCTGCGCCAGCGAGCGCACCACCCGCGGCGTCGCGTTGGCGCGCAGGGCGATGTCCTCGATCCGCGACTCGAAGGTGAGCGGGTCCTTGAGGGCCGGCAGCACGGCTTCTTCCAGCGCGTAGAGGAACGTGACGATCGAGCTCCAGAACCACGTCCAGCCGAGCAGCGGCTGGATGCGCAGCAGGTACTGGTAGAAGAACTTCGCGTACTCGAGGAACGACGACTTGATGAAGCTCGAATCGACGTGCGGATTGAAGAGCCCCATGCCGTTCAGCATGAAACGTCCGGCCAGGTTGCCGAACGGCAGCCGCACGTAGACGTCGCCGCGCTTTCGCGCCAGCGGATGGATCGGATTGGAGCACACGCAGTAGGGGTCGTACTGGTTGCCGTGCTCGATCAGCGTGTCGCCGTTCGACACGTAGAACCACTCGCAGAAGCGCACGTGGTCCTTCCATTCCTCGGGCAGGGCCAGCCAGCCGATCAGCTCGGCTTGCACCGCGGGCCAGTGGAGCTCGAGATCGTGGTTGCCGATCACGAATACGATCCGGTGCCCGGCCTTCACCCAGTCGCGCAGCGCCTCGAGCCACACCGGATGGTCTTCGAGAATCACACTCATCTTGTAGCGAGACTTGGGCTCCTGCGCGGTGAGGCCGCGCCGCCGCTCGAGCCAGCTCACCGAATAGCCCGGGCGGTCGGGCAGCGCCATCGTCGAGTCGAAGTCGAAGACGTCACCGTTGAACACCAGCTCGCACGGGTCCGACGTGCTCTCGCGCACGTGCTCCAGGAACCGCTTGAAGCTCTTGTCGATGAAGTGCCGCGGGCGCTTGTAGCGCTTCCACAGCGGATTGCCGGGATGGGAGGGCTCGGCCTCGCTCAGGTGCAGATCGCTCAGCACCAAGGTGTGGCAGCGTGGCGCGGGGACCGGGTCCATGGGGCTCTCGTCTCGTTCCCCGAGCGGGCTCAGGGAGAGCGCAACGGGGTCAGGACTCTTTCCCGTCGATCAGCGAGAAGGTGCGGACCGCTCGCGTAGGCGCGCCGTCCTGGCCGTCTCGCTGCTCGGGCGGCTGCGTCTCGGCGTGGAGCCAGAGCGGCTCGGGCCGCGCGCTGCGGGGGTCCCAGCCGTACTCGTGCTCGATCTGGGAGGAGAGCCCCTCCTTGTCGTCGCGCTGGCGGAAGCCGCGGCGGATCGCACCGGTGCGGACGTTGAATCGGGCGTGTTGCTTGCGCGTACGGCTCATGGAGCCCTCCTGGCGGACGCGGCCCGCTCGGGAGGATGGCCCGAGGTTCGGGGGCCGCTGGGTCTTTTTTCCCAACCCGGAGTGAAGCAAGGGCCGTGCCCCGACCGCGGCAGGGGTTGGAATGATGCGGCGCGGCGAGTCGCAACCGGTTGGAAATCCGGGCATCTGCGGCGGTTTTCGTCACCGGATGGCGGGCCGGACGGCGCTCCGCGTTACGCCATCGGGCGTATGCGGTGCTGACGCGTTTCGGTCGAGATGGCGTCAATTCCGGTGAAATTTGCCCTGTCGGTCCTGCATTTGGACGTGATTGGGACGTTGGCCAAGGGCGCGTATACACTCGCGCGCCCATGATCCACGTGCCCGATTGGCCCGACGTTCCGCCCGAGCTGCGCGGCGAGGGAACGGTCCACCTGCGTTATCAAGACGTCACCCAGGACGGGCGGCTCCGGGTGGTGGCGCTCAGCCCAGCCGTGGGGGCCGTGGTCTGGCAGGGCATCATCAGCAAGAGCGACATGGTGAGCGGCATGCGTTCCGGCGGCACCGTGCCGATCCTCACCCGGCTCGTGATGGAAGGGCTGGGCGGCCCGATCTCGGTGGCGCGCTCGCTCAGCGGTCACGGCTGCCTGGAGCTCGCGCACGCGGTGGGACGCGACGGCCAGGTCGCGAAGATCCTCGCCAACATGTGGGTCGATCTCAGCGGTCGGATCGGACGCACGCATTTCCCGCCGCCCGATGGAGGTGGTGATCCGATCACGGTCGGGCGGATCTTCGCCGAGCACGTGTTCTCACGACTCTTCGCGCCCCCGGATCAGCGCAAGGTGCTGAGCCTCGATCTCCCCGGCGCGCCGCCGGTGCCGCCGCTTCGCTATCCATGGCGCGAGCCCGAGGAGCTGCTGGCGCTGCCCGAAGGCGTTGGCGCTCTCGACTCCGCGCCAGCGCCGGTGGCGTTGCCGACGGTCTTCTCGCTCGGCGACACCGACAGCAACCAGCACGTGAACTCGCTGGTCTATCCGCGGATCTTCGAGGAGGCGGCGGTGCGGCGGCTCCACGAGTGCGGCGTCGCGACGCGGGCGCTCTTGTTGCGCGGCATCGAGGTCGCGTTCCGGAAACCGTGCTTCGCTGGCGACGTGATGCGGATCGTGCTGCAAACGTTTCGCTGGGGAAGCGGATACGGCGCCGCGGTCTCGCTCATACCGGACAGCGACGCGAATGCCGGTGCGAGCGCCGCCCGCCCGCACACCTGCGCGCGGCTCTACTTCGGCGACGGCGAGTGATCGCCTCTGGGAGGGACCGGCGCCCGCCGGTCCGTGTCGCGAGCGCGATCGGTCTCGGTGCGGCGGGAGTCGCGCCCTCCCGCCGGCTCAGCGCGCCGCCGTGGCGAGCGTCAACGTGGCCAGCGGCGCCCGCTTCCCCGACAGCCACCCGAAGAGGCCGCTGCGCATCGACGGCGGCTCGAGCTTGGTGATCTGCACGCGGCCGTCCGGCGATAGCCTCGCGAAGACCGCCGTGCCGCCCGAGCTCGAGCCCGCTACCTGGACGTTCGAGTAGACGACGCCCGACTGCGGTCCGTAGCCGCCGCCGCTGTTGTCGCTGCCCACGAACACGTAGCGCAGCTGTAGGGGCGACCCGTGGCTCTGGGTGGTGAGGCTCGCACCGTCGAGGAACACGCTGCAGTCGCCGCCCGCCGACCACGTCACCTTCACGGTGTGGGTGACGCTCGGATCCACGCCGCCGCCCGGTGGCGAGAGCCGCGACTCTTGGCGTTCGCTGAGCCCGTTCGCGGCCGACAGGAACTTGAAGAGCCCGCTGTACCCGTTGCCGGTCCGGACGTTCCACATGGCGCCGCCCGAATGCTCGTCGCCCGAGGCGTTCTGGTACATGTCGAGGATCTGCTGCTTGTCGTACTGGTTCTGCGAGCTGCCTTCGGACGGGTCCCAGTTCGAGAGATCGGCCGAGAACGAGCCATCGGTGACGGTGCTGCCCAGGTCCCACTCGATGTTGAAGCCGGGCGTCCAGCCGCCGGTGACGAACTGGCCGCCGTTCTGGCTGCCGGTGGTCGAGCCGTCGAGCGGATCGCAGAGCAAGAGGCCCGAGCTGGCATCGCAGCTCGCGCTGCCGCCTGCTCCTCCTCCTCCGCCACCGCCGCCGGTGGGTGCCGCGGTGAACATGACCTGGTCGGGTAGGCTCGAGTCGACTCCGTCGTTCACCACCAGCTGCACGACGTAGACACCCACCGCGTCCGGATGGAGGATCTCGGCGGCGCTGCCGGCGGGGATCGAGACGAAGCTCCACTGGTAGCTCAGGAAGCTCCCCTCGGCGTCGGTGCTGCCGGCGCCGTTCAGGAACACCGTCGAGCCGATGTCGACGACCCGGTCGTTGCCCGCGTCCGCCACCGGCGGAGTGTCGAAGGTGGTCGCGCGGACCACCATCGAATCGGGCTTGCTCTCGGCCTTTCCGTCGTCGACCACCAGCTGCGCCACGTAGGTACCCGCGACGTCGGTGGCGAAGTCCGTGAGCGGAGAAGTCGGCGCCAGCATCTGCGCGTTGCTACCCGGCGGTTTCGACACGAACGACCAGGCATAGGTGATCGCGTCGCCGTCGGCGTCGAAGCTCGTCGATCCGTCGAGGTGCACCACCGCGCCGGCCGCGACGGTCTGATCCGCGCCCGCATTGGCACGCGGCGGCGTATTGCTGGTGCCGGCGGTGACCACCACCATGGCCGTGCCGCTTTCGCTCGAGGGATTGGTCACCACCAGCTGAGCCCGGTACTCGCCCGCTGCATCCGCCGTGAACTGCGCAACGACCGCGGCCGGGTTGGCGATGGCCGCCTGACTGGCCGCGGGCTTCGCGACCAGGTTCCAGGTGTAGGTGAGGGCGTCGCCTTCCGGGTCCCGGCTGCCGCTGGCGTCGAGGTCCACCACCGCGCCGACGGGCACCTGCTGGTCGAACCCGGCGTCCGCGTTGGGAGCGGCGCCGTTGGCGGACGCGGTCACGATCACCTCGTCCGTGGCGCTCGCCATGCGCCCGTCGTTCACCACCAGGGTCGCCTGATAGGTGCCCTCGGCGTCGGCCACGAACGTGGGGCGCGGCGCGGCCGGGTCGGAGAGGGCGGCCTGGCTGCCGTTGGGACGGCGGATCAGCGACCACGCGTAGGTGATCGTGTCGCCGTTGGGATCGGAGCTGGTGCTGCCGTCGAGAGTGACCACGGCCTTCGTGGCGACGCTCTGGTCGGAGCCGGCGTTCGCGACCGGTGCGGCCTCGTGACCGCCTCCTCCACCGCCTCCTCCACACGCAGCCGCCAGCGTGATCCACGTCACGAGCGAGCTCAAGCCCAACCGATTCACGCGCCGCATCCGGATCCCCTTGCCGCGGCCGCGCGCCGGCGGCCACCAAGTCGACTCCATTACCGGACCACTCTCCTCAGGTCAACGGGCTCGTGGCGCGGGCGGCGCCCACGCCGCGAAGCCGAACAGTGCTGGCCGCCGGGCGAGCCAACCGAAGAGCCCGTTCCCCATGGATGGCGGCTCGACCGTCGTGAGCTGCACCGAGCCGTCCCGGGTCGACAGCCGTGCGGTCACCATCTTCCCGCCGCTGGTCGAGCCCCACACCTGAACGTTCGAATAGATGACGTCGGCTTCGGGCCCGTAGCCGCCGCCGCTGTTGTCGCTGCCGACGAACACGTAGCGCAGGGCGTACTGACTGGTGTGTCCGCTCTGGCTGTTGAGCTTCTGGCCGTCGAGAAAGACGCTGCAATCACCGTTCGACGACCACTCGACGCGCACCGTGTGCGTGACGTGGGGATCGACGTCGCCGTCGGGCGGCGAGACGCGAGCTTCGGTGCGGTCGTCGAACCCGTGAGTGGCGCACCAGAACTTGAAGAGACCGTTGTAGCCAGAGCCGGCGCGCGTCGCCCAGCCCGAGGTTCCATCGCCCCCCATCTGGTGCTCGTCGCCGGCCTGGTCCTCGTACATGTCGAGGATCTGCTCCTTGTCGTACTGATGCTGGGGACTGTTCTCCGACGGGTCCCAGTTGTCGAGATCGGCCGAGAATGCGCCCTGCGACAGGCCTCGGCCGAGATCCCACTCGATGTTCCAGCCCGGGGTCCAGCCGCCACCCGACACGAAGTCGCCGCCGTTCTGATCGCCGCTGGTCGAGCCGTGCAGCGAATCGCACAGGATCTGACCGGTGTCGTTGTTACAGGCGTCGCCGCCGCCCCCACCGCCACCTCCACCACCGCCGCCTCCACCCCCGCCCCCGCCGCCACCACCTCCTCCACCGGGAGACTGGGCGGTGATCACCACGACGTCGGGCGTGCTCGGCACCGTGCCGTCGCCGACGTAGAGCTGGGCCACGTACTGCCCGGCCTTGTCGGCGTGGAAGTGCGCGACCGCGGTGTTGGGCGAGTCGATCTGCGCGCTGCTGCCGTCGGGACGCGCCACCAGGCTCCACTGGTACTGGAGCGGATCGCCGTCGGCGTCGCTCGAACCGCTGCCATCGAGCGTCACGTCGTCGCCCTGCTCGACGGTTTGATCCGGGCCCGCGTTCGCGACCGGCGGCGTGTTGTGCTTCGCGGCCGTGATCACCGTCACGTCGGGCTTGCTCGAGGCCTGGCCGTCGTTCACCACCAGCTGTACCACGAAACCGCCTTCCACGTCGGCGACGAACACCGTCTGCGGATTCGCCGGATCCTTGATTCCCGCGTTGCTGCCGGCCGGCTTCGAAACGAACGACCACTGGTAGGTGAGCGGATCGCCGTCGGCGTCGGTGCTGCCGCTGCCGTCGAGATTGACCACCGCGCCGACCTGGACGTTCTGGTCGGGGCCGGCGTTGCCGACCGGCGGCACGTTGGTGTCGACGACCGTGATCACCACCACGTTGGGCGTGCTCGGCGCGAGGCCGTCGTTGACGATGAGCTGAACCTGGAACTCGCCGACCTTGTCGGCCACGAACAGCGTCTTGGGCTGCGCCGGGTCCTTGATTCCGGCGACGCTGCCGTCGGGCTTCGAGATGATCGACCACTGGTAGGTGATCATGTCGCCGTCGGGGTCGCTGCTGCCGCTGCCGTCGAGCTGCACCACCGTTCCGAGCTCCACGGTGCGGTCGTGGCCGGCGTCGGCATTGGGCGGCGCGTTGGGCGTGGTGGCGGTGATGACCACATCGTCGGGCTCGCTGTCGAAGATGCCGTCGCTCACCACCAGCCGCACGTCGTAGGCGCCGTCCACGTCGGGCGTGAGCGTGGGCTTGGGAGCGGTCGGGTCCGAGAGCTGCGCCTGGCTGCCGGAAGGCACCGCGGCCAGTGACCACTGATAGGTGATCGCGTGGCCGTTGGGATCGGAGCTGGCGCTGCCGTCGAGCGTGACCAGCGCGTGCGTGGTGACGCTCTGGTCCGGTCCCGCGAGCGCCACCGGCGGCTGGTTGTGCGATCCGTTGCTCAGGAAGTTTCCGCACCCGAGGCCCAGCGTGAAGAGCCACGCCGTGAGGAAGGACAGGGTCGCTCGCCGCATCTCGAATCGCCTTTCGTCTTGGCTCGTTCTTGCTTTCGTCTCGGGCTCGCTCCGCACGAGCGCCGCGCCCGAGTTACCGACTGCGCGGCGCCGCGTCAAGGTCGAAATCGAACCGCGGAGTAGTCCGCTTGAATCGAGGTTCCCGCGCGCAAATCGGGAATTTCCCCTCGTTTCACGGTTGAAACGTGGTCTCGCTCCCAACCCCCTGTTATCATCCTGCGGAACATGCGGTTTCCACGGACCGACCCGGAAGTGCTGGAGCGCGTGAAGCGGCTCGAGCTGCCGTTCAACCGCTTCGGCTTCGATCCGTACGGGATCTCGCAGCAGCACCTGGCGCAGTTCTTCACCGCGCTGGCCTGGTTCTACCGGAAGTATTTCAAGGTCCAGGCGTTCGGCATCGAGCACGTGCCGGCGCGCGGCCGCGGCATGCTCATCGGCAACCATTCGGGCGGCGTCGCGATCGACGGCGCCATGGTGCTGGCGTCGATCTTTCTCGAGAAGGAGCCGCCGCGGCTGGCGCAGGGAATGGCCGAGAAGTTCCTGAGCAAGATGCCGTTCTCGTCCGAGTGGACGTTGAGGCTGGGCCAGCTCACCGGCCTTCCGGAGCACGCCACGCGGTTACTCCAGGACGACCGCCTGCTGATGGTCTTCCCGGAGGGCGCGCGCGGCACCGCCAAGCTCTACAAGGAGCGTCACTCGCTGGTGCGCTTCGGCACCGGCTTCGTGCGGCTCGCGCTCGAGACCAAGAGCCCGATCATCCCGTTCGCGTTCATCGGCGGCGGCGAGGTGATGCCCACCATCATCAACGCCTACCGGCTGGGAAGGTTGCTGGGCGTGCCGTACGTGCCCATCACGCCTTATCTCCTGCCGGTGCCGCGCCCCGAGCCGTGCGAGATCTACTACGGTCCGCCGATGTGGTTCCGCGGCAACGGCACCGAGGACGATCACGTCATCGACGGTTACGTGGCGGAGGTGAAGTCGCGGGTCGCGGCGCTCCTCGAGATGGGAGTCGCGCGGCGCAAGGCGAGGGACCGCTCGTCCGCGGTCGACTGGTCGGACGTCGATCCGGGTGCCTCGTTCTCGACTTCCGAGGCCGCGCACGCGGATGGAGGTTCCACCAGGGCGGCCAAGCCCGCGCGTGCCCCACGTCGTCCCGCTCGCGGCCCGCGACGGAGCGCGCGGTGAAGGTGCTGCTCACGGGTGTCTCGGGCACCCTCGGCCGCATGGTCGCGACGCGGCTCGCGGCCGAGAAGCACAAGGTCATCGGCATCGACATCCGCCCCTGGCCCGACGCCCCGCCGGGGGTGACGGTGCAAGTGGTCGACGTGCGAAAGCGCGCCGCCGAGGACGTGATCCGCACCAGCCGCCCCGAGGTGGCCGTGCACATGGGCACCGTGACCCAGTTCACGGCGCCCACCGAGGAGCGCGAGCGCATCAACCTCGACGGCACCCGCCGCACCTTCGAGTACTGCCACCGCTACAAGGTGAAGCACGTGGTGTTCGTGGGCCGCCACACGTATTACGGCGCGAGCGGCGATTCGCCGCTCTACCACACCGAGGACGAGCCGCCGATGGCGGTGACCCGGTTCCCCGAGCTCACCGATCTGGTGGCCGCCGATCTCTTCGCCGGCTCGGCGCTGTGGCGCTATCCCGACATGAAAACCACGGTGCTGCGCATGTGCTACACGCTCGGCCCCACCAAGCACGGCACGCTCTCGACCTTCCTCAAGGGGCCGATGGTGCCGATGGTGCTGGGGTTCGATCCGCTCTACCAGTTCATGCACGAGCAGGACGTGGTGAGCGCGATCGTGCTCGCCGCCACGTCGCGTGTGGCCGGGGTCTTCAACGTCGCGGGGCCGCAACCGGTGCCGCTGTCGCTGGTGATCCGCGTCACCGGCCGCACCGCGGTGCCGCTCCCGGAACCGATCTTCCGGCGGCTGGTGGGACGCTTCGGCCTGCCCAAGCTCACCCGCGGAGCCATGCAGCACATCAAGTACCCGGTCATCATCGACGGCGGCCACTTCCGCAAGGCGACCGGCTTCCAGCACCAGATCGACGAGATCCAGGCGATGGAAGCATTCCGCTGGGCGTAGTTTCTTCGGGGGGCTTTCCAAGCCCCCCGCCCCGAACGTGTCTTCGGGGTCTTACGAAGACCCCCTACCCCAACGGGTGCGATTTTTTCGGGGCCCCACCGCCAAATCCGGCGCGACTCCGCGCCGACCGGGAATCAAGATCGCGGATGGTTCGCGTCGCGCAACGCTTGGCGGGTCAGCTCAGGCGCCGCTCGGGAACTTCGACAGGAGGGGGGCTGCCTTCATCCAGCCGAGGCGTTCGATTTCGGTGGAGATGGCGCGGGCGGCGAGGTGGTGCGCCTCGACGCTGGGGTGAGGGTCGAAGCCGGGGAAGCGCACCAGGCCAGGGCCCTCGTGCGGCGCGTAGACCGGCAGCAGGTCGAGTACCTCGAACCCGTTGGCGTGAGCGAGCGCGGCGGCGCGCTCGTGCAGGCGGCGGAACGGGTAGTGGGAATCGAGCTGGAAGTCGAGCAGCGGGAAGATCACCACCAGCACGTGGGTGCCCGACGCGCGGGTGAGCTCGGCCAGGTGCTGGAACGAGGCCTGGCACATGGGCCAGCCGGGATAGTCGTCGTGGAAGAGCTCGCGGTAGTAGTGGACCAGCGCGTGGTACCGGCGCGTGTTCTCGACGCGCTCGAAGGTGAGGTCGGCGAGTCGGCTGGCGTGGGTGAGCGGCGCGAGCCATCCCGCGGGCTCGCGTCTCAGTACCGGCTCGTGCAGCTCCTTCAGCTCTGCGGGACGCGACTCGTCCTCCGGATCGTTGAGCACGAAGCCCAGCACCAGCACGTCGGGCGCGAGATCGAGCGCGTGATGGCGCTCCAGCATCTGCACCTCGCGAACGGTCGAGAGACCTTCGCGTGCGATGTTGATTTCCTCGACGTGCTCCGCCTGGCCCTTGGCGCCGAGGTGCTGCTCGAGCTGCGCTCCCGCGCGGCGGCAGAACGTGTCGTTGAACGGAATGCCGCGAGCGAACGTGAAGCTGTCGCCCAGGCACATCAGGCGGTAGGTCCCCGCGGGCTTCGCGACCTCGTGCTCGACGTCGTGGAATCCGGCCGGATTGAGCGGGTGGACGTCCGCGGCACCGGCCGGCGGTGGCGAGACCGGGTGGAAGGTGAGCCGCGCCAGGATCTCGCCGAGCGCCAGCGCCATGACCAGGATCGCGGAGAACGCCACCACGAAGACGCCGGGACGCGCCCGTCGCTCGGGCCGCTTCTCGGCGGCCCCGTCCGGGGAGTGACGGAAGTCCGCACGCGCCAGCTCCGGCCCGGCGACCGTCAACCCCGAGCTCACGGGCTCACCGGCGATCACGGCACACGCTCCTCCGTCACCGGTTCGACGAACAGGATCTCCGCTTTCTGGATGGTGCGGGCGCGGCGGCGCGTGCGCAGCACCTCGAGCAGCTCGGCGAGCAGCGCGCGGTCGGCGTCGCTGGCGTCGGTGCTGATGCTGAGGTCGGTGATCTCGACCTCCAGCATCTCGATCGGCGTGCCGGGCAGGATGCTGAGCAGGAAGCGGTCTGGCGCGATCTCGATCGTGCGCAGCCACGAGATCCGGCCGAGCGGCCGGCACGCCTTGACGACGATCACCGCGAGACCCGCGCCCACCGTGACGATCTCGACCGGCTTGCTCGGCTCGGGTCCGGTGCGATGGAATCGTTCGGCGGCGCGGACGATCGCTCGAGCTCGATCGGCGTCGATTTCCGCGAGCCGGCCGATGGTGCGCTCGGGCAGCGTCACCGTGACCGGTCGCCGTGGCTCCTTGAACTTGGGCGGTCTGCCGCCGCCTCGACTCCGGCGCGGCCCAGCTTGCTCGTTTTTCACGTAATAACTCTCCGTTACCCCCGGCCGGCCGAGCGTCGGCTCGGAATCATGCAGAAACGGCCCGGAGCCGCCAGTTCATTATTACGTGTTAAGTGGAGATTGGCGATGATTTCTACGCAGGTTTGTACCCGCGGCCGAGCCCTGCCGTCAATCTCGAAACTCGAGAGGGCCCCGGGGTTAGCGGACGGTTGGAGATCGAGCCGGCTACTTGCCGCCCCGGGCCTCACGCGAGGAGCGCCGGTCCGGGGACGGGGCCTCGAGCAGCGGCTGTACCCACGAGTCGATCGCGACCGTGGAGGGCAGGCCCAGTGTGCCCGCGGCGAGCGCCACCACCTGCTCGATCTCGTCGCGGCCGATTCCCATGGCGAGCGCTTTGCGCACTCCCGATCGCACCGCGCCCTCGCGGAACGCACCGATGGCGATGCCGAGCTTCACCAGCCGCGCCTGGCGCTCGTCGAGCGGCCCGTCCTCGCCGGCGCGCGCGATGGCGTCCCACGCGCGACCCAGCTCCGGGTAGCGCGCGATGAAGTCGGAGTAAGCCTGCGGCGGTTTGGGCGCTCGCGCTGCCCGCGCGGCCGCCGGCGGCTTACCCGACTTCGCCATTCTCGGCCGGCTCAGGTGGCCGGCTTGAGCACCACCACCGGAATCCGGCGCGAGGTCTTCTGCTGGTAGCTCTCGTACTCGGGATAGATGCGGTTGAGCAGCGGCCAGAGGCGCGCATGCTCCTCGGGACGTGCCTGCTCGGCGCGCATCCGATGCATCTCGGCACCCACCTGCACTTGTGCCTCCGAGCGCCGTTGCAGGTTGAGCCACCAGGCGGGAGTGCGATCGGAGCCGCCGTTCGAGGCGACGACCACGAGATCGGATCCGTCGCGCAGGAAGAGCAGCGGCGTGGTTCGCGGCTGGCCACTCTTGCGCCCGGTGGTGGTGAGCAGCAGCACCGGCACGCCCATGACCTTGCCCAGCGCTCGGCCGTCGGTCCGGCGATAGAGCCACACGTGAAACCGCGAGAAGAGCTTCACGAACACCGGATTGGTGCGCGCGCTCGCGGTGGCGGTGGGGGTGGTGGCGGTTGCGATCTGCGACATGAGCGGTGATCTCCTGGGAGCACGTCGAGTGTAAGGCAGCCGCGCGGATTTGGAAGTAGCAATTCGCCGATCCGGCGATGTTTCTCCGCGGGAATGGTTGGTCCCATGCGCGCGCTGCGAAGCGCCGGGTGTGCTTGCGGGACCACCGGTCGAGCGGTAGCCTGCCGCGTTCCTCCCTCATGAAAGCACTCCTCGCACTCGCGCTGCTCGCGGTCGCCGGTCTCGTGTGGGCCTACGTGCGCGAGCGACGCATGCTCGCCCGCGATTTCAAGAGCGAGGCCGAGCAGGCGTGCCGCGACGGTATCGCGATGCCGCTCCACGGCATCGCGATCGGCAAGCTCAACTACGCGCTGCGCGACGCGGCGGGCGCGGCGTTCCCGGTGATCCCGCGTGCCCAGCTGGCGGAGCTGGTGCGGCGCGGCCTCACCATCGTGTGTGAGTCGTGCGGACCGCTCTCCGAAGCGACCGTGAACCAGCTCATCGTCACCGAGTCGAGCATTCTGGCCGGTGGTCAGGATCTGCTCGGCAAGGACGCGGACATGCTGAACCGCGCGGGCGGGAGCTGCCCGGTTTGCGGGCGCACCACCTTCGAGGCGCGTTTCGATCCGGCGGCGCTGCGCGCCGCCGCCGCGCGCGCGACCGCGTAGCGGAGCGACCGCAGTCGCCGTTCGCGCGGCCGTTGCGATCGCGGCAGCCGAAGCGTTAACGTAGCCGTCTCGTCACGAACGCGTTCGCTCAGGCGACCGATCTCGAAGCGTGTGCCGCTCGTGGCGAGCGCTGCGAAGCGGGCCGCGCGCGCGAGCGCCGGCGGGGGGAGGGCGCGATGGCGGAGCGCTGCGCCTGGGCGGGAACCGATCCGATCTACGTCGCCTATCACGACCGCGAGTGGGGCGTGCCGGTGCACGACGACCGCACCCACTTCGAGTTCCTGATCCTCGACGGCATGCAGGCGGGCCTGAGCTGGCTCATCATCCTCCGCAAGCGCGACGCGTTCCGCAAGGCGTTCGATGGCTTCGACCCGCGCCGCGTCGCCCGCTACGACGCGCGCCGCGTCGAGAAGCTCATGGGTGATGCCGGCATCGTGCGGAACCGCGCCAAGATCCAGGCGTCGGTGCGGAACGCGCGGGCGTTCCTGCGCGTTCAGGAGGAGTTCGGCAGCTTCGACGACTACATCTGGAAGTTCGTGGACGGCGAGACGCGCGTGAATCGCTTCCAGCGCATGTCACAGATCCCGGCCCGCACCAAGCAATCGGACGCCATGAGCAAGGATCTGGTGAAGCGCAACTTCAGCTTCGTGGGCAGCACGATCTGTTATGCCTACATGCAGGCGGCGGGACTGGTGAACGACCACGTCGTAACCTGTCCTCGCTACGACCGCGTGTGAGCGACGAGAGGCGAGCGATGGCCGAGTGGAAGATCGTGCTGGGGAACAAGAACTACTCGTCGTGGTCGCTCCGCCCCTGGCTCTTGCTCGCGCACGTGGGCGTGCCGTTCGACGAGGAAGTGATCCAGCTCGACCAGGAAGACACCAAGGAGCTGATCCTGCGGCATTCGCCCTCCGGGCGCGTGCCGTGCGTTCATCACGGCCCCAACGTGGTGTGGGATTCGCTCGCGATCGGCGAGTACCTGGCCGAGTGCTTTCCGGCCAAGCACCTCTGGCCCGCGGATCCGCGGGCGCGGATGGTGGCGCGCGCGGTGAGCGCCGAGATGCACTCCGGGTTTCCGGCGCTGCGCGAGAAGATGCCCATGAACATCCGGGCCTCGAAGCCGGGCAAGGGGCGCACGCCGGAGTCCGAACTCGACATCCGGCGGGTGATCGAGATCTGGCGCTCGTGCCGCGGCCGCTTCGGCGACGGCGGCCCGTTCCTGTTCGGCTCGTTCTCGATCGCCGACGCGATGTTCGCGCCGGTAGTGACGCGCTTCCGCACCTACGAGGTGCCGCTCACCGGCTCTGCGGCGGAATACGCGAGCGCCGTATGGGCGTTGCCCACGATGCAGAAGTGGGTCGACGCGGCGCGGGCCGAGGCCTGGACTTTGCCCAAGTACGACGACCTCTGATGTACCGATGATCGACTCGATCTCGAACCCGTTCGCGCCCGCGATCGACCCGCGCGACGAGGCGCTCTCGACGGACGAATCCAGTCGCGATCGACTGGCGTGCCCCGCGTGCGGGGAGCGAGGCGTCGGGTTCTGGCGGGTGTGGGCCGTGGGCTCGCTCGCGTCGCCCACCTGCAGCTCCTGTGGTGCGCATCTCACCGTCCACAAGACCGGCATCCTCAAGTTCGGCGGCTACGCGATCGGTGGGGCGCTCGGTCTGGTGGTGATCCGCGGCCTCGAGAGCGACTCGCTCTCGTGGTGGGCGTTCGGCGTGCTGCTCGCCGCCGGCCTGGTGCTCGACGCGTGGTGCGATTCGCGGGTCGTGCACTTCTCGGTGAAGGAGCGCTGAGCAGAGGGCTCTGGTGGGTCTCGACGGGACGGAGAAGTTGCAGACGTCGGGCTGGTTCAGCTTCGGGGTCGTGTGGAAGCGCGGCACTGTGCGGCCCGGCGACTCTTGCGCCGGTGTGCGTCGCCCCCGTTTCAGACCCGCTCACGCGCAGTGAGCGAGACGGCCTCACGCAGCGGGATCCGGATCTCGACGCGCCTCCTCGCGGGTGAGCTCGAGTAGCGCCAGCTCGGGGGTGCAGTTGAAGCGCACCGGTGCCACGGTCCAGCCGATGCCCTTCGAGATGAAGAGCCGGGTGCGCGGAGTGTCGATCAGGCCGTTCACGTAGCGCTTGTTCTCGACCGGCAGCACCGGCGCGCCGATGAGCGGCAGATGGATCTGGCCGCCGTGGGTGTGGCCGCTCAGCATCAGATCGACGCGCGATCGCCACGGCACGTCTGCGGTGTCCGGGTTGTGCGCCAGCACGATGCGCGGCTCGGCGTCGGGCACGCCCGCGAGCAGGCGGTCGATCGCGACCTGGTCCTCCCACAGATCGCCGGTGCCGCCGATCCACAGCCGCCCGTCGTCGCGTTCGATGGCGGCGCGAGTGTGGATGCGCGCGAAGCCGAGATCCGAGAGCAGCTCTTTCGCGCGGGTGGCGTCCGCGTAGTGATCTTGGTTGCCGAGCACGGCGTGGACGCCGTGGGGAGCGCGCAGCGTGCGCAGCGCGGGGATCACCCACTCGAGCGCCCGCTTCGAGTCCTCGCCGTGCACGTAGTCGCCGGTGAGCACGATCGCGTCGCACGGCACCGCGGCGGCGCGCTCGATCACGCCCGCCACGACTCCGCGGCTCATGAGCGGTCCGTGGTGGATGTCGGAGACATGCAGCAGCCGCAGGCCTTCGAGCGACCCCGGCAGGTCGCGGATCGGGACGCGGTAGTGGTTGAGCTCGAAGCGAAAGCGCTCGATGAACGCCGCGTAGGTGGCGACCAGCCCGGTGACCGCGAGCCCGCTGCCCAGCGTGGCGCCCAGGAACCGGCGCCGGGTGAGTCGGGGCGCGGAATCGGAATGGGCAGGCATCCGGCGCTTCGCTCCGGGCGTCGAGTGTAATGGCCGCGTGTGCAAGGCGGGCGGATGTATCCGTGCGCGGCCTGGTGCCTGGACCGCGGCAAGCGATCGCTGCCCACCGAGGGACCGGTGGGCCTCCAGGTCGACTCGGTGCGGCCGCCGTTCGGAGCGCCGGCGGTCCCTTGCCCGCGAGGCCGGTCGAGACGGCGACCGAGGCTGTGTACAGGTGCGCCCGGGGCACGACTTCGGCTATCTTCGCGCGCGCTCATGAATGGGGGACCGACGGACGGTTTGCCGCGGGTGCTGCTCGTCGACGACGAGCCGCCGGCGCTCACGACGCTCTCGGCGCTGCTTTCCCGCGAGTACGACGTCATCACGGCGCCCAACGCGCTCGCGGCGATGCGCGAGCTCGAGCGCATCCCGGTCGCCGCGGTGGTGACCGACGAGCGCATGCCCGGCATGTCCGGGACGCGCTTCCTGGCCTACGTGCGCCGAACCCATCCCGCGACCGCGCGCATCATCCTCACCGCGTACAGCGATTCGGACGCGCTGCTGAGGGCGATCAACGAAGGCGAGGTCGAGCGCTTCCTGCTCAAGCCGGTGCGCCCGGGCGAGCTTCGCGAAGCGCTCACCGCGCTGCTCGACCGGCACCGCGCCGAGACCTGCAACCGGGAGCTCACCGGCGAGCTTGCGCGCCGCAACCTGGAGCTCGAGGCGCGGGTGCGCGAGCTCGAGGAGACCCGCGAGCGCATCGACCGCGCGGAAGGACTGGCGCTCGCCGGCCGGCTCGCGGCGGGCGTGGCGCGCGACGTGCGGAGCTACGTGGGGCCGGCCGGCGGGTCGGTGGAGGATGCGGTGCGGCGCCTCGACGAGCTGTCGAACGACGGCGTCGATCTGACCGGTGCCGATCGCACCCGCTACGCGCTGGCCCCGGTGCGCCTCGACGCGTGGGCGCTCGACTACGTGCGGACGCTCGACGTCGAGCCAGCGCTGCGCGCGCGGCGCGTGCGGGTGGACGCGTGCAGCGAGGCCTGGTGCATGATCGACGAGCGCCGCTTCGGAAGGCTGGTGTCGAGCTTGCTGCAGAACGCGATCGACGCGACGCGCGCCGGCGACGCGATCACGGTCCGCGTCGAGAGCGGCGAATCGGGCGTCTGCTTCGAGGTGATCGACACCGGCGTCGGGCTCAACCCGGCGCTACGCAACCGCGTGTTCGATCCGTTCTTCACCACGCGCCCGCAGCACGCGGGTCTCGGCTTGCACGTCTGCAAGCTGATCGCGGAAGGCCACGGTGGCGCGATCGACTGCGAAAGCGATCCGGGCCGCGGCACCACGATGCGGGTGCGGTTGCCGCGTCTCGAGCGTTGAGCGTACTCGATCGCTCCGGCTGCGAGGGACCGCAGCCCTCCGGGAGCGCGCTGAAATCGAGGGAGTCGGAGGGACGCGGTCCCTCGCGTCCGCAGCGTTCGCTCGTGCTTGCTCGGACTAAGTGCTGCCCTCGACGACCGCCACGAGGTCCGAGACGATGGCGCGCATGTCGTAGTCCTTCGGCGTGTAGACGCGCGCGACGCCCATCCCTTCGAGCTCGCGCTGGTCGGCCTCGGGGATGATGCCGCCCACCACCACCGGCGCATCGACGCCGCTCTCGCGCAGCTTCTTCAGCACCTCGGCGACCAGCGTGCGGTGCGATCCGGAGAGGATCGAGAGCCCGACCAGGTTGACGTCTTCTTGCAGCGCGGCGTTGGCGATCTGCTGCGGGGTCAGGCGGATTCCTTCGTAGATCACCTCGAAGCCCGCGTCGCGCGCGCGCACCGCGATCTGCTCGGCGCCGTTCGAGTGGCCGTCGAGGCCGGGCTTGCCCACCAGCAGCCGCGGCGGACGGCCGAGCGATTTGGCGAGCGCCCTGACGCGCGCGCGCACGGCATCGATCCCGGCGTCGTTCGAGCCGCGAGCGTCCGCACTGACTCCGGTGGGTGCTCGATATTCGCCGTGCATCTCGCGTAGCACGCCGGCCCATTCGCCGACGGTTACGCCCGCCTGGGCGGCGCGGATCGAGGCGGGCATCACGTTCTCGCGCGAGGCGAGCGCTTTCTTCACGTCGTCGAGCGCTTTCTTCACGGCGCCCGCGTCGCGCTGCTTGCGGAACGCGTCGAGCGACTCGATCTGCTGCTGCTCGGCCGCCGCGTCGACCGTGAGAATGCCCGCGTCGGAGCCGGAAGTGAGCGGGCTCAAGCTGGTC
>CAZYWA010000040.1:0-25723 GCA_964650975.1 uncultured bacterium | reverse complement strand
AGCTTCGCCATCGAGACCACGTTGTCCTCGACGATGTACGCGCGTCGGATGCGGTCCTGGAAGGCATCGGGCTACCGCGTGGCCCTCCACTTCATCGAGTTGCCTTCTGAGAACTTCGCCGTGCGACGTGTGGCGATGCGCGTCGCGGCTGGGGGACACTCGGTACCCGAGTGGGACGTAAGACGCCGGTACCACCGAGGCTTGGCGCTCTTCCAGCAGGTCTACAAGCCACTCGTCGACGAGTGGTATCATTGGTTCAGCGACGACGAGGGACTTCGCCTTGGCCAGCACGCAGAGAGATGAACGGGTAACCCCCAAGCTCGAGGTACTCCTCGAGGCAGCTCGTCGTGCCAATTGGGACGCCCTCCATGGCCCGCGTCACCTGAGAGCTGGACGGTTTCGCTCCGCACCAAGCGAGCATCCTACCGAGGATGCCATGGGCGCTGCCCAACAGGGCGTCGCAACGGACGGCGCTCCGCACCGCCGTTGAACGACTCGGCCCGTTCGCCCGTCAGTACGGCGGCGGGCTTTCATGCTCCGTCTCCTCGGAGCCGCCGTTTGCCGCGGCAAACAATCGGGCAAGCTACGGCAGCCTCGACAGCGCCTGTTTCGCGAGCTCCAGGATCTTGCCTTCGGGCTTGGTCTCGGTGGAGACGCCCACGGTGAGGCCGATGCGGCCTTTGACGATGCGCAGCTTGTTGTAGCTGCCGCCCTCCCAGAACGCCGCGTCGCCGATCCCCGCGACATCCTGCGGGTCCACCTGCATCATCGAGGGAGCCTGTTTCTTCTCGAGGTCGAACGCCGAGCGCGCCGACTGCGCGTCGCTGGCCGCGATCACCATCACGCTGACGCGCTCGCCGCCCGACACCGCGCGGTAGTTGCAGCTGGTGATGGTGTAGACGGCGGCGCCGTCGAGCGGATGCTCGGCGTCCTTGACCGGTTTGCCGAGCATCTTCTCGGCATCGGCCTTGGTGAGCAGCGAGCACGCGTCGACTCCCTTGGGACTGTCGTCGGCGCGGGCCGGACCGACCCAGGGAGCGGCGACGATCGTCGAAACCGCGAGAGCCCAGCGAGACACGTGGCGATTCATCGCGTCCTCCTGATTCCCGGATTGGGTCGGCGCGGGGGCGAGCCGGGTTTATGCTAGCGCCACGATGACGAAACGGAAGCCGCTCACGGCGAGCCGCAAGGACAGCCATCTCGAGATCGTGCTGGGCGAGGACGTCGCGCACAAGACGGTGTCGAACGGTTTCGAGCGCTACCGGTTCGATCACGAGGCGCTGCCGGAGCTGGATCTCGACGAGGTCGATGTGTCGGTCGAACTGCTAGGCAAGCGGCTCAGCGTGCCACTCGTGATCGGCGCCATGACTGGCGGCACCGAGCGCAGCCAGCGCATCAACCGCCACCTCGCGGAGGCGGCGGAGCAAGAGGGCGTGGCGCTGGCGCTGGGATCGGGGCGGGTGGTGATCGAGGACCCGTCGCGCGCGGCGACCTACGCGGTGCGCGACGTCGCACCCAAGACGCTGCTCTTCGCGAACCTAGGCGCCGTGCAGCTTCGTCTCGGAGTCACGCCCGACGATTGCCGGAAGCTGGTCGAGCGGCTCGCGGCCGACGCGCTCTTCCTGCACTTGAACCCACTGCAGGAAGTGGTGCAGCCGGAGGGCGACACACAGTTCGGCGGGCTCGTGGAGAGAATCGCCGCGGTGGCGCGAGCGCTGGCGCCCACGCCGGTGCTGGTGAAGGAAGTGGGCGCGGGCATCTCGGCGCGCTGCGCAGCGCTGCTCCGCGACGCCGGCATCGCCGGCATCGAAGTGGCGGGTGCCGGCGGTACGTCGTGGTCGCTGATCGAGAGCCGGCGCAGCGGATCGCCCAGCAAAGCAGCACTCGGCCGCGCGTTCGCCGACTGGGGAATCCCCACGGCCGAAAGCCTGCAAGCGGTTCGCCGCGTTTGCCTGTCGCTCACGGTCATCGCGTCGGGCGGAATCCGGGACGGCATCGAGTCGGCGAAAGCGCTGGCGCTCGGCGCCGACGCGGTCGCCTCCGCGTTTCCGTTCCTGGCCGCGGCGGAGCGCTCCGCGGCGGACGTGTCGGCCCGGATCGCGCAGTTTCGCGACGAGATCCGCACCGCGTGCTTCTTGACCGCATCGCGCACCGTCGCCGATCTGCGGAAAGCCACGCTGCGCCGCATCGACGGCGTTGCCGAGTAGCGAAATGCGTGGCGCGAGCGGTTACTCGAGGGGCCGGCAGTGGGGAGGGCTGCGGTCCCTCGCAGCCGCAGCGTTCCATCGCGATCCAACGCTGCGGACGCGACGGAGCGCGTCCCTCCGACTACGGGGAAGAGATCCCCGAGGGAACGTCTGGTGAGCGGCGGCGAGCGGCCGGGCGGCGCGGTCGAGAGCTCCCGACTCAAGGGTTTCTACAAGCTCGACGTCTCGGCGCGCGTCGACGAGATCGCCCGCCTGGCCGGCCTCGACGAGGACGACCGCCGCGTGCTCCTCGGCATGCGGGGCTTCGGCCTCGGCGAAGCCGACCGCATGATCGAGAACGTGATCGGCATCCTGCCGCTGCCGATCGGCGTCGCGGCCAACTTCAAGATCGACGGCGTCGACCGGCTGGTGCCGATGGCCACCGAGGAGCCGTCGGTGGTGGCGGCGGCCAGCAACTCGGCGCGACGCATGCGCGACGGGCTCGGCATCCGCACCTGGGCCAGCGAGCCGATCATGATCTCGCAGATCCAGCTGACCGAGATTCCCGATCTGGAGCGAGCGACCACCGCGGTGCTCGCCGCGGCGCCGGAGCTGCTCGCGGATGCCGACCACGGCCACGACCGGTTGCGTGCCGCCGGCGGCGGCCCTCGCAGCATCGAGTGCCGCGCGCTGCCCGACACGCGCGTCGGTCCGATGCTGGTGGTGCACCTCCTGGTCGACGTGCGCGACGCGATGGGCGCCAACGCCGTGAACGGCATGGCGGAGGCACTCGCACCGCGGCTCGAAGCGCTCACCGGCGGAAAGAGCTGTCTCAAGATCCTGTCCAACTACACCACCGAGCGGCGCGTGGGCGCGGCGGTCGAGATGAGCGCCGAAGAGATCGCCACCGCGAATGCGGCGAGCGTCGAGGTCGCGAACGAGGTCGAGAAGGCGTCGGCGCTCGCCGAGGCCGATCCCTACCGCGCGGCGACCCACAACAAGGGAATCCTGAACGGCATCGACGCGGTGCTGCTCGCGACCGGTCAGGATTTCCGCGCGGTCGAGGCCGGTGCGCACGCGTGGGCCGCGCGGAACGGCCGCTACACGGCGCTCGCCACCTGGACGCGGACCGCGGCAGGCGGAATTCGCGGCGAGCTCGAGCTGCCGCTCTCGGTGGGCATCGTGGGCGGCGTGACCAAGGTGCATCCGGTGGTGCGGGTGGCGCTCAAGATCCTGGGCGTCCAGTCGGCGTCCGACCTGGCGCGGGTGGCCGCCGCGGCCGGCCTCGCGCAGAACTTCGGTGCGCTCCACGCCATGGCCACCGAGGGAATCCAGCGCGGCCACATGTCGCTCCACGCGCGCAACGTGGCCGCCGTGGCGGGCGCCGAACCTCACGAGATCGCCGCGGTGGTGCGGGAAATGGTCGACGCAAGCCAGGTGAACGACGGCGCCGCGCGCGCGGTACTCACTCGCCTTCGAGGCGCGGTGCGGAGCGACGCGTGATCGGCCGCGGCCAGGCCCCGGGCAAGGTGATCCTCACGGGCGAGCATTTCGTGGTGCACGGCGCGCCGGCGATCGCGCTGCCGGTGCGCGCGGTGCAGAAAGAGGTGGAGATCGACGAGAAGCTCGATCCCTACGGTGAGTCCCTCGAGCTCTCGATCCTCGACCGGTATCCCGAGCACGAGACGCTGCGGCAGATGCTGGTCACGCTGCTCGACCAACTGCAGCTCGCGCCTGCGGGGGAGGTGCGGATCACGGTGCGCTCGAGCCTGGCTCCGGGAGCACACCTCGGATCGAGCGCGGCGCTAGCCGTCGCCATGGTGCGAGCCTTCTCCGATCTGCGGCATCTCGAGCTTCCCGACGACGAAGTGGCGAAGCTGGCGTTCGAGCTCGAGCGCATCGTGCACAAGAATCCGTCGGGAATCGACAACACGGTCATCGCGCTCGACCGGCCGATCTGGTTCCGGAAGGGCGCGGCCGCGGAGCCGATCGAGTGCGCGCTCGACGCTACGCTGCTGCTCGCCGATACCGGTCGCATGTCGAGCACCGCGGAAGTGGTGGCGAGCGTCGGCGAGTTTCGAGACCGGGAACGGGTGCGCTGGAAAACGGCGATCGGCGAAGCCGAGGACCTGGCACTCGGGCTCCGCGAGGCGCTCGCGCGCGGCGACGGCGATGGCGCCGGCGAATGCATGAACCGCAACCAAGCGCTGCTCGCCGAGATCGGCACCAGCTCGAACGAGCTCGAGACGCTGATCACCGCGGCGCGCCGCTCCGGCGCCCTGGGCGCCAAGCTCACCGGCGCCGGCGGCGGCGGCAACGCGATCGCGCTGGTCCCGAACGACCTCGTCGAGACGGTGCGCCTGGCGCTGATCTCGTGTGGCGCGTGCGGTGTGATCGACGTGCCGCTCGAGCACCTGCTCCCATGAAGGCCACCGCCGTCGCGCACCCCAACATCGCGCTGGTCAAGTACTGGGGGAAGCGCGACTCCACGCTCAACCTGCCGCGCGCCGGGAGCTTGTCGCTGACGCTCGCGGGGATGGAGTCGCGCACCACGGTCGCGTTCGATCGGACGTTGGCCGAGGACGAGCTTCGCGTCGATGGGAAGCCGGCCCCGGAGGGCTCGCTGCGCAAGGCGCGGAGGATTCTGGACGAGGTGCGGCGGCTCGCGGGCGAGCGCGTCGGCGGAGTGAACGCTTACGTCGAGAGCGTGAACGACTTCCCGACCGGCGCGGGGCTCGCGTCGAGCGCCAGCGGTTTCGCGGCGCTGGCCGTCGCGGCGTCCGCGGCGGCGGAGCTGGTGCTCACGGAAGCGCAGGTCTCGGTGCTGGCGCGGCTCGGATCGGGGTCGGCTTGCCGGTCGGTGCTCGGCGGCTGGGCGGAGTGGCGTCGCGGCGAGCGCGACGACGGTGCCGATTCGCACGCGGTGCCGGTGGCACCGATCCACCACTGGGATGTGACGATGCTCGTGGCGGTGGTCGAGGAAGGGCCGAAGGACGTGTCGTCGACCGAGGGGATGGAGCGGACGCGTCTCACGTCGCCCTATTTCGAGCCTTTTCTCGCCACGATCCCGTCGGATCTGGATCCCACGAAGCGCGCGATCGCCGCCCGCGATCTCGAAGAGCTCGGCAAGGTGATGGAGCGGAACTGCCTGCGCATGCACGCCGCGATGATGGGAGCCGAGCCGCCGCTTGTGTACCTGCGCGGCGCTTCACTCGACGTCGTGGCGCGCGTGCGAGAGCTTCGCGCGCGCGGCTTGGCTGCCCACTTCACCATCGACGCGGGGCCCAACGTGAAGGTGCTGTGCGCCACCCCCGACGCCGACGCCGTTGAACGCACACTGGCCGGCACGGTGGGCGTGTCGCGGGTGATCCGCACTCGCCCTGGTCCGGCGGCGCGGGTAATCGATTTCGACCGCGGCTGAACCAATCGTGCGCTCGCGCGCGAGGGACCGCGCGCGCTCCAGACGAAGCGGTCGCGATTCTTCCACATCGATCGCAATCCCCCTGGTGGCCCACCGGTACCTCGCAGCCGAAGCGGACGATCGCGCCCACCGGCCGGAGAGCGCGTTCCGGTTGGAGGCCCACCGGTCCCTCGGTGGGCAGCGAACAACGCGGGTTGAATGGCCACGCGCTGCGGCTGCGAGGGACCGCAGCCCTCCGGCCGGAGCGCCCAAGAATCGATCGTGCTAGTCGTGCGCGGGCAGCGTGTATCGCCCGACGTGCGGACCGTCGAGGGTGCCGAGGTAGAGCGAGCCGCGGTCTTCGTGGGCGCTGCTCACGTGGCGGATGGAGTCGCCCGACGGGTCCTGCACGCTGCGCAGGATCTTTCCCGACGAATCGACCTCGACCGCAAAGCCATAAGCCTTGGGTCCGGGCATCATGAATTTGGGCAAGCTCGCCACCAACCACTTGAGCGTCGGGTGAGGCGCGAGCCAGTCGCCGAGTGGATCGCGCACCGTGAAGAGCGCCACCCAGAAGGTGCCGCGCGGGCTGCGCGAGATGCCGTCGGGGTAGCCGGGCAGATTCTCGATGAACGGCTCGATCGTCCCGGCCTTGGGCCCGGCGAGCCACAGCCGCTTCACGCGAAACGACCACGTCTCGTTCACCAGCACGTAGTCGTCGTCGGGAGAGAGCGCCACTCCGTTCGCGAAGTAGAGGTCCTTCGCGAGCACCTCGGTCTTGCCGGTGGCGGGGCGATAGCGGAGCAACCGGCCGAGCGGCCGGCCGTCCAGGTAGTCCGTCATGAACTCGTGGACGCCGTAGACCGAGCTGGCGTCGGAGAAGTACACGGCGCCGTCGCGGGCGATGTCGAGGTCGTTGGTGAACTTGAAGGGGCCTCCGTCGGCCTCGCCGGTGAGCGGGGTGACCGTGCCGGCCATGTCGACGGCGAGCAGTCCCTTCACCGCGTCGCACACGATCAACTTGCCCGCGGCGTCGAACATGAGACCCAGCGGCCGCCCGCCGGTCGACGCGATCACGTCGATGGACGCGCCGCCCCCGGGCTTCCGCGTGAGCCGCAGGATGCGGCCGTCGTCGACGCCCACGTAGACCCGCCCGTCGCCGTCGAACGCCACTTCCTCGGGTCCGTGCGCCCCGCCCAGATCGAGCTTCTCGAGCTTCGCAAGCTCTTCGTTCCGCGCCGTCGGCCCGACCAGCTCGGGCGCTGGCGGCGGCGCGACCGCGACCGGCGAGATCGGCGAGCAGCGGGCCGTCAGCGACGCGGCGAGCAACGTCACGACGGCAGTGAGACCAGCGTGGCGCTTCGTCATGGCAGGTGCTTGGTCCAGCCGGTGAGATCGCCTCGCTCGAGGCCGTCGCCGAAGATCAGCGTCTGATCGCACAGGCAATAGAGATGGGCCAACGTGAGGCCGCACGAACTGGCCCCCGGTCCTCCGGCCCAGCCGGAGCTCGATCGGTTGACCAAACCGGTGCGTCCCTGTTGCCCGGTGTCCGTCCAGTCGCCGCAGGTGTCCGCCGTCTCGAGACCCGACGCGTCACTCCCCGTCCAGGCGCCGGCGTTGGATTCGTAGGTACCGCTCGGCTCGAAGTTGATGGGTGCCTCGAGCGTCCCGCTGATCAGCTCGCTCCGGGATGCGGCGACCTCGATTCCGTCGAACCGCACCCAGGGCCCATTGCCGGTGATGCGGTCGGTAGCATCGTTGCCGCTGCTGGCGAGCCAGGCCCGATAGTGGCCGCCACCCCAGACGTGATTCGCTGCAGCCTCGGTCTCGCAGATGGCATCGCCCGCGGCGAGCCCCGTCTGGCCGGATGCCTCGGACCACGAGCCCAGATCACCGCCCAACATGCTGTCCGTCAGGAACGCCGGCACTCCCTGTGCCAGGTAGGGTGGCAGCGCGGGACCCGCTCCCGTCTGCATGCAAACCAGCGAGAGGCTTTGGTTGCACGCGAGGAAGACCCCGGCCGTCCAGCTCTGGGTGGTTTGGTCCGCGTAGCCACCCGACGCGAGTTGCAAGTTGCTCCCGGTGCCCCAGTCCAGGCAGTCCCCGTGGCCGGCATCGTACGTGCCGTCACGGTGGGTCGCGGTGAAGTAGATGAGAGGGGCCGGGTCGTGATGCTGGTCGAGCAGCACGGGCTCGTAGACGACCCCCGGACCCGCCGTCAGCTCATCGAGGGTCGGGGAGAACGGCTTGCCGTCGGTCCGCACCCACGGGCCGGCGTCGGTCGGCAGCGATGCTTGCCCACAGTTGGCGGAGACCTTGCCGCCGAACCCGCTCACGCGGCAGTAGGCATCGTTGCTCGAATCGGAGAGCCACGCGCGGAAAGTGCCGGGGCCGAGCCCGGCGTTGTCCGCTTCGAACTGGCAGACCGCGTCCGCGGCCGCGAGACCGGTCTTGGCGTTGGCATGCAACCAGGTCGACAGGCTGCCGGTGCCGGTGTCCGACGTGACGAAGATGACGTTGTTCGCGGCGAAGGCCGCGGAAGCCGGGAAGATCGCAAACCAGGCCGCGAGGCCCACGCGCGTTGCGGTCCACTTCGTCACACGACGCTCCGTTTCCCTTTTCACGGCAGGTGGGAGGTCCACGCGGTTAGATCGCCGCGCTCGACCCCGTCGCCGAAGATCAGCGTCTGGTCGCAGAAGCAGTAGAGACTGAAGCCGGCGTCGCACTCCACCCCGCCCGCACTTCCGCCCCATCCCGACGCAGCGAAGTTCACGGTTCCGATCTGCCCGAGGTCCGAGCTCGACGACGAGGTCCAGTCGGCGCAGGTCGCCGCGCCGCTCAGACCGGCGGGCGTGCTGCCGGTCCAGGTCGCGTCGTTGCCGAAATAAAAGCCCGTCGACGACACGTTGAGCGGCGCGATCAGCGCCCCGGTCAAGTCGCTCTTCGAAGCCGCGATCTCGACGCCGTCGAGCCGCACCCACGGGCCGTTGCCGGTGATGCGGTCGATGGCGCTGGTCGTGCTGTCGGAGAGCCACGCGCGGAAGAACTGGGCGCCCCAGATTCCGTGCTCGGCGGCTTCGCTCTGGCACACCGCATCGGCGGCCGCGAGCCCGGTTTGGCCGTTCGCCCCGCTCCGGGTGCTCAGGTTGCCGCCGCCGCCACTCTCCGAGACGAACGCGGGCACTCCTGGGTTGTCGAAGGGGGGAAGCGGGTTTCCGCTACCCTTCTGGATGCAAATGAGCGACTCGGCTTCGCTGCAGGTCGGTGACGCGCTGCTCGTCCAGGACCCCGAGCTGCGCAACGCGTCGCCAGCGGTGGTCGAAACGGCGGCCGACGACGACGTCCAGCCCTGACAGTTCTCCTGCGGACTTTCGAAGTCCGACGTGCCGTCCTCGTTGGTGCCCGTGAAGGTCGTACGCGGCGCGGGATCCCCGTTCTCGTCGAAGACGATCGGCGCATAGACGACGTGTTGCGACGTGAGCGCCGTGAGGCTCGGGCTGAACGGGAACTTGTCGAAGCGAACCCATGGCCCGCCCGTGGTCGGACGCGACGGCTGCCCGCAGTTCGCCGATCGCTTGCCGCTGAAGCCGGTGACCCGGCAGTAGGCGTCGTTGGCGTCGTCGGAAAGCCACGCGACGTACTGATCCGGGTTGGCGAGATTGGCCGCGGTCGCCCGTGCCTGACAGATCGCGTCGCCGGCGGCGAGGCCAGCGTTCGAACCGGCGTCGGGCCAGGTCGAAAGGTCTCCGCTACCGGTGACCGACGTGACGAAGACCTTGTGGGCGGCGTTCGCCGGTGTCGCCGCGATCGAAAGGGCGAGTGCCGCGCTCCATGCCAGCCACCGCCGCGCGCGAGCAGGTGTCACGGAACCACCTCCCCCGGGCTCACTCGCCCGGGAAAAAGATCGCGTCTTGCTCGCTGCGGTAGGTCTCGACCTCGGCACCATCGGCGCCCTGCTTCCACATGCGGAACTTGAAGCGCACGTGCAGGCTGTCGCCGAGCTTCCGCGCGCGCCCCAGCTCGGCACGCACGAACACCGTCTCGCCGATCAGCACCGGCGCCGAGAACCGCGCGTCGCTGATGCGCACGCCGTGACCGCGCCAGCCCTCGCGGATCAGGCCTTTGCGATGCAGCGCGATGGTGCCGGCCTGGCCGGTGAACCCGATCACCAGCTCGCCGGGAAGATGGTGCGGCCAGCGCGACGTCACGCGCTGCTCGGCAACACCCGGATCGGCGAGCGTGACCGTCTTGCGGAAGATGAAGACGCCCTCGTCGAGATTCTCCTCGACCAGGGCGTCGAACAGGATCGGCGATTGGCCGAGTGGATCCAGCGCCTCGCGCGGGATCTCCGCCATGCGGCTCATTGCGCGGGTGGCACGGGCGCCGGCGCCGGGATCGGAGCCCGCGGTGCCTCGGGCGCCGGCACGGCTTCCGGTGCCGGAGGCGCTTTGGGCGCTTCCGCCGCGGCCTTCTTCTGGGCTTCCTCGACGCGCTTGTTGTGCTCGGCGACCGCCTTGCGCTGCGCCTCGGGCGAAAGCGTCTCGAACGGCGTCGCGCCGGTCCCGGTTCCGGTCCCAGGTCCCATCCACAGGCCCGCGTTCCGGTTCTTGGCGTCGACTTCCGCCTGCCGCATCTGCTCGCGAACGTCGGGAGCCGCCTGGAAGTACTGTCCCTGGTAGCGGGCCAGGCCGCGCTGCACCATCGCCTGGTTCACCAGCGAGTCGTATCCGGGACCCGAGTACATCAGTACCGGCACCGGACCGCTCGCGGGCTGGTCGCTGCCGATCGGCAGCGTGGTGACCCGCACCGATTGCCCGACCATCGGCGCCAGGTAACCGGAGAAGCCGGAATCACCCTGAAATCCAGGCGAGCCGAACGCCCCGCCGCCGAACGGCGACATTCCGCCCAGCGTCACGGTGAGCCCGTTGCCGAGCACGAGGGTGCCGTTGGGCATCACGTTGCGCACGGTGGAGTTGAAGGTCGAGCCGGCCTGCGGACGCCCCACGGCCTGGACCGAGTTGCCTTGCGAACCGTAAGGCACCTGCGCGCGCGCGGGAAGCGCCGCGGCGGCGACGACGGCCGCGGCGAACCCGAGCCGGTACGCATGTAGTGCGAAGCGATGCATCGAAGCGCTCACTTGAGCTGATTCACGATGTCGATCATGAGCCGGTTGAGGCACACCTGGAGGATCTTACCGCCGGTCTGGTTCGTGACCTCAGTCTCCTGACCCATGTTGGCGCCACCCCACGGCGTATCGATGTTGCCGCCCTTCACCGAGAAGGTCTTCTTGTACGACTCGCTCTTGCTGGCGAGGATCTCGCGCGTGCGGATGTCCACCAGCCGGCCGGACACCTGGATGTTGTAGGTGATCCCGCCGCTGTCGGAGCCGAGCCCGTAGCCCATGAGGTTGAGCCCGCCGCCGCCCTTGGTCTTGACCTCTTCGTAGTCGGTCACCGAGCCCACGAACACGTAGTCGGTGCCGAGCTGCTTGCCGAGGGTCGCCGCCGTCGCGGGATCGACCAAGCCCGAGGTGTTGTACTCGAGCTCCTTGTTCACGGCCGAGAGCTGCGAGCCGGTGCCTTCGACCACGCGGAAGCCCGCTTCCCGCAGGAACTCCGCCAGGAAGTCGGGCGCCGAGTCGCCCAGGAACGCGTACTGCGAGATCGACCGGTTCACGAACGCCACGGCGGCGACCTTCTTGCCGGCGTGCGGCGGCGCGACCTTGGGGATCGGCTGGAGATCGACGTCGGCGCTCTTCGAGACCGTTCCCTCGTCGGAGGGCTGCATCGCCGAGCAGCCGCCCAGCATCGTGACGAACGCGAACGCCGCGCCGGCCTTGCGAACCGTGTGTCGATCCATGATCCCGTCTCCGATCGTGAGTGGTTTCGAGCCGCTTCTGAGCGCTGCTCTACCCCGCACCGCTTCCGAGAGTCAAGGCGTGCACGGGCGTCGCGGCGCGGGTGCATGGAGCCGCCGCGCAAATCGTCTACCCTGCGCCAGCATGCCGATCGCCGATCTCGAGCCGCACTGGTCGTGGTTCTTCGACGACGCGGTGCCGCGCCACGTGAAGCGGCGCTTGAGCCCGCGCGAGGCATGGCGCGACAAGCCGTTCACCCGCCAGGATGCGGTCTTCCAGGTACGAGCGGTGCGCGAGCTCTCGGAGCGGCTGACCGTCGAGCGATCCAGCACCGGCGGCCGAGCGCGCACCCGTGGCTACCTCCAGCACGAGCGGTTCCGCGCCGCGTACTTGCTCTACTTCCTGCCGCTCCAGACCGCGAAGTTCGCGCATTTGCTGGCGGCGTACCCAGGCGCCGTCGACGCCGCCTTGGCCGAAGCGCGGCGCGTGGGACGGATGGTGGTGGCCGACCTCGGCGCCGGGCCGGGCACCGCGTCGATCGCGCTGCTGCTCGAGCTGGCGCGGCGCTTCGCGCGCCCGGCCAAGGACCGCCCCGGGCTGCCCCCGATCGAGCTCCACTGGTTCGACGTGGAGAAGCGCATCCTCGAGCACGGACGCGACCTCGCCGCCGAGCTGATCGACCACGTCCCGGTGCTGCGCGGGAACGTGCGAATCGAGCTGCACGTGCGCCCGTGGACCGACGCCGGCGCCGTGACCACCGAGGGCTGGTCTCTGGGCTTGCTCGGCCACACGCTCAACGAGAGCCCGGCACCTCCGCTTCATGCCTGGAAGCGGTTGCTCGATCGCACCGCGCGCGGCGGCGGCCTGTTGCTGGTCGAGCCGGCGTCGAAAGGCAGCTCGCAGCGGCTGTCGCGGCTCAGGGACGAGCTGCTCGAAAGCGGCACCGTGACGCCGCAGCCCACCTCCTTCTGGGGGCCGTGCCTGCACGGCGGCGCATGCCCGCTCGCGACCGGCCGCGACTGGTGCCACGCGTCGGTGCCCACCGCGGTTCCCGGCGAGTGGTTCGCGTTCTTCTCCCGCGGGCTCGGTTCGGAGCGGAGCTGGCTCAAGTACTCCTATCTCTGGCTAGCGGCGCCGTCCGACCCTGCCCCCATGCCGTTGGCGACGTTGCGACGGGTGGTGAGCGATCCGCTGCGCGGCTCGGGGCCGCAGCAGGTGCTGCTCTGCGAGCCGGAGCGAACCGTGCGCGTCCCGATCGCGGGCCACGGCCACGTGTTGCGCGGCGAGCTGCTCAAGCTCTCGAATCCGGTGCCCGCGACCTCGGCAGCGCGTCCGAGCCCGACGCGGCGCCTCGCGCGGTGAGAGAATCGCAGGGTCGGTCAGTCGGTTCGGGGACGCTCCCACTCGCCGTCATCCCCCGAACCGACTGGCCCCGGCCGGATTCACTCCGGACGGGGCGGGGGGCTGGAAGAGCCCCTCGTGACAATCAGGTAAGCGAGCGTCGCGCCCCAGCCGCCGCGGTCGGCGGGCGCATCGCGGAACGTCTCGACCAGCGGATGGCGCCCGAGCGTCGATTGCACGCGCCTCCGCTGCACCCCCGTGCCGCGTCCGTGGATGATCCGTACCTCCCGGAAGCCCGCCGCGACGGCCGCTTCGAGGTAGGAGCCCACCACGTCGGGAATTTCCTCCGGCGCGTAGGCGTGCAAGTCGATCGAGTCCTCGATCGGGACGGTGACCGCGGCATCCGCAGCTGGATCCGAGAACCGCTCCGCGTCGTCTTCGGTTTCCGTCATACAGTGCTCTAGATCGAGGGTGGAACCGTGGCGCACCGCGTCGCGATCGCGCGACGAAAACATTGCGGTTGTGCCGCGGTGACGAATACCATCCTAGCGTGCCGGTCCCGCTTCTGGGGGCAACAGGGCGGCGCAAGGATTCCTCGAGCGAACGGCTGAGCATCTCGTCGAGATCGCGCGTGGCCGAAGAGCAGCGGACGCTCCCCAAACAGCGCTTGCGTCGTATCGCGAGCCTGGGGTCGTTGCGTGCCTCGGAGTGGCTGCGCGCCATCGACGCGTTCGTTCCGGAGCGTATCAAGACGCAGGGGCCGGACGCACTGCGGCGCGCGCGGCTCGCGGTCACCATCGTCGCGGCGGGCATCTTCGGAGTCGCGTGGTCGGCGACCGAGGAAACGATCCTCGGCACGCCGGTCTTCCCGCGACTCGCGGCAGCGCTGATCCCGGTGATCGCGCTGCTCCCGGTGCTGCTCAAGCGCACCGCCTCGCTGGGGCTGGTGGGGAACGCGATCGCCGGGCTGATGTTCGCGATCTCCATGGGCACCACCGCGCTGAGCGGCGGCGGGTTCGTCGGCGCCCTGGTGTTCCTGCCGCTGGTGCCGGCGCTCGCGGTGCTGATCGCCGGACCGCGTTCCGCGCTGGTGTGGACCGCGCTCACCTGCGTGTGCCTGCTGGCCGTCTCGCGCATGGCCGCGGCCGGCGTCCACTTTCCGGTGCAAGCCGATCCGGCGTTCGTGGCGGCCGCGAAGTTCCGCGTCACCTTCGTGGTGGTGGTGTGGCTCGCGTTCATCACGCTGCTTCACGAGTCGCTCAAGGATGCGGCGCTCGCGGACCTGGGACAGAGCGAGGCGCGCTACCGCGCTCTCGCCGAAAGCTCGCCGCTCGGAATCCTGGCGTGCGACAAGCAAGGCCAGGTGCTGGTCGCGAACCGCAGCCTCAAGGCGGTGCTCGCGATGAGCCACGACGAGCCGCTCGCCAACGTGCTCGCCGACGGACGCCTCCGGGCGGCCGGCATCGCCGATCTCTTCCAGCGCTGCCTCGCGAGCGGCCGGGTGTTGAGCGGCGAGACCGAGCTGCGCGCCCTCGACGGCAGCACGCGCGTGATCGAGCTCCGGCTGGCGCCGCTACGCGGCGGGCAGGGTCGCGCGATCTACGGCGCCGAGGCGCTGGTCGAGGACGTGACCCGCGCGCGCCGCGCGGCGGAGCAGCAGGCCGCGTTCGAGGAGCAGATCCGGCAGGCGCAGAAGCTCGAGAGCCTGGGTGTGCTCACCAGCCGCATCGCGCACGATTTCAACAACCTGCTCACCACGATCGGCGGCAACACCGCACTCTTGCTCAAGCAGATCGCGCCAGGCGACCCGCGCCACGAGCGCGTCCGGCGCATCGAGCTCGCCACGCACCACGCCGGGCAATTCATCGGCCAGCTGCTCGCCTATGCCGGCGAGCGCCGCCCGCACACCGAGCCCACCGACCTCACCTCGCTGGTGGCGGACATGGCGCAGCTCCTCGACACGGCGGTGCCGGGCGGAGTGACGATCGACGCCGAGCTGGCGCCCCATCTTCCGGAAGTGCGCGCCGACCTCGGCCAGATGCGGCAGGTGGTGATGAACTTGATCACCAACGCCGGCGAGGCGATCGGCGCCGGCCAGACTGGCACGGTGCGCATTCGCACCCGCTCGTTCGAGTTCATCGGGGGACAGCTTCCCGGTAGCTACCTGCGCGACCCGCTGCCGGCCGGCACCTACGCGGTGATCGAGGTGAGCGATGACGGTTGCGGCATGGACGTCGCGACTCTCGAGCACATCTTCGACCCGTTCTTCACCACCAAGGCGAACGGCCGCGGGCTCGGGCTCTCTGCGCTCCTCGGGATCGTGCGCGGCCACCACGGCGCGCTCCAGGTCGAGAGCATCCTGGGCGCCGGCACCACGTTCCGCGTGTTCCTGCCGAGCGCCGCGGTGACCACCGCGAACGCGCTGGAAGTGGAAACCGCCGGCGATCCCAGCGAGCGCACCACGGAAGTGCTCGCGGCCCATCGCGCTCGTCTCGCGAGCTGATTCAGATCGAGCGCTGCGGACGCGAGGGACCGCATCCCTCCGACTGCCTCGCGCCGACTCGATCCGTTCTTGGAGGGCTGCGGTCCCTCGCAGCCGCAGCGCTCGATCGCGTCATCGAACGCTACGCGAGCTGACGACGGATCTCGCCCGCGGCGCGGGTGGCGAGCGCCATGATCGTGATCTGAGGGTTCACGCCGGGCGGGCTCGGCACCACCGAGCCGTCGACGATGAAGAGACCCGGAACGTCGTGCGACTCGTGGCTCGGGCCCACGACGCTCGTCGCGCGATCGACGCCCATGCGACACGTGCCGAGCGGATGGAATCCGATCATCATGAATTGGTGCGCGCCGATCCGCGCTCGCGCGAACTCCTCGAGGCCCTTCTCGCCTTCCAGCAGCGGATGGCCGAGCACCGCGGGCATGAGCTTGGTGGCGCCGGCCGCGAGATAGACGCGCCCCGCTTCGGTCATGCCGCGCTGCAGCTGCGCCACGTCTTTCTTGGCCATGCGATAGCGGATGATCGGAAAGCCACCGGGACCCGGAGTGACGCGGCCGCGCGCGTGATCCTCGACCATGACGCCCAGGCTCGCGACGTTCGCGTAACCGTCCATGAGATCGACGTAGCCGCGACCCTGATTCAGGAAATACGCGGCGCCGGCGTCGATCGGCGCGAGGGCCCCGAGAATCAGAATGCCCTCGCGCACGAACTGCGTCACGGCGTAACCCTGCGGTACGTGGTTGTAGGGCTCGACGCGCTCGTTCATGAGGGCCGAGATGGCGCTCGCGGGATGCACGGTGAGATTGCGGCCCACCTGCCCGCTCGAGTTCGCAAGCCCTTGCCGCTGAAGCAGGACCGGCGTCGGGATCGATCCGCCCGCGAGCACGGTGGCGCGCGCGCGGATCCGCCAGCGCTGCTTGGTCGCGGTGCTCACCACTTCGAGGCCCGCCGCGCGCCCGTTCTCGACCCACACGCGGTCCGCGCGCGACTCGGTGAAGAGGCTCGCGTGGCTCTTGAGCGCCCAGGGGATGTACGAGAGGTTCGTCGAGCGCTTCGCGTCCGTCGGGCAACCCCAGTCGCAAACCCCCTGGCCGTCGCAATCCTTCGCGTTTCGCCACGTGGGCTGGTGCGTGTAGCCGAGCTTGTCGCACCCGCGCGCCACGATCTCCGCTTGCGCGCCGATCGCCTTGGGATTCGAGAAGCACACCTCGAGCTGGTTCCACACCCGGTCGAAATGCGGCGCCATGCGGTCGGCCGCGAGATCGACGAGACCCAGCTCGCGGCTCCACTGCTCGAGCACCCACTCGGGCGTGCGCCAGCAGGTGGCGGTGTTGACCGCCGTCGATCCGCCCACCAGACGCCCCGCGGGAATCTCGATGAAAGCATTCCCGAGCGTGAACATCGCGCCGCCGTGGCGGTAGAGCTTGGTCTGCATCTCGAGGATCGAGCCGCGCGCGAAATCCTGGCGGTTCAAGAAACTGCCCTCTTCGAGGATCGCGACCGCGAGCCCTTGCTCGGCCAGCTCCTTCGCGACCACGGCTCCGCCGGCGCCGGTGCCGGCGACCACGACGTCGCACTCGATCACCTCGCCGGCCGGCACGTCCGCGCCGCGCGTCACTTGCCGCATCCACCCTTGCGGCGGCTCCGCGGGAGCGGACTTGTCGTAGCGGCAGCCGTAGAGCGTTTGAATCTCGGGGTCGTCGAAATGCGCGTACTTGAGCGGGGTCGTCACGGCCGCCGCGAGCGAGCGGCGCAGCAACCCGGCGCGGCACCAGCGTTCGAGCAGCGCCTCGCGCGCCGCCGGCGCGAGCGCCGAGAACGCCCGGCCGGTAGCGAGCACCGCGCCGATCTCGAGCGACCACAGCAACGTCGAGTAGACACGCATGGCGGGCCGGCCGCCGCCCGAAAGCACCTTCTCGGCCAGCCGTCGATAGGTGGCCTCGCCGGCACCCGGCACGATCGCGCCAGGCGGCAGCACCGCGGCACCCAACGCATCGAGAATGCGGCGCGTGCGCGCACCAAAGGCGCGCTCGAGAGAAATGACCGGCTTCAAAGCGCGGAGCCGGGCCGTGTCACGCGGCGGAAGCGGCCGGCGCGTGGCCCACCGCGGCGGCCGGAGACGGCCGCGCCGGAGCGCTGGTGCCACGGGTGATCCGGAACGAGAAGAAGAGCGGAAAGAATTCCGACGCCGGGAAGCGCGCGATTCCTTCGCCCACCACGTTTCCGGCGGCGTCGGTGATCTTGCTGGGAAGCGTGGTCCAGGTCTTGAACGGATTCAGATGGCGGATCGTCTTGAGGCCGGACACGTGGTACGGCTTGCCATCGTCGCCCACGCAATCGAGCTCGTACTCGAGCCGCCGGCGGAACCACGGCGTGAAGCGCAGCGTGCCCGTGGCGTGCACCTTCTCGGCCAGCCCACCGAGCGTCAGCGTGCCGTCGAGGTAGAGGAGCTGATCGCGCGCCAGCGAGCCGAAGCTCGGCGCGATCGATACCAGATCGAAGCGGTAGGCCGTGTCCGCGGAAGCGCCGCGTTTCCGCCACGTGCCCATCATCCGCTCCTGGAACCTGTAGCCCAGCCAATCCAAGAAGCTCATCGCTTTCCTCCCACGGGGGCGACCTTCCTCTTCGGCTTCGCCGCCTCGCCAAACAACTCCACCATTCGACGCCCGCTCGATTCCAGGTAACCGCGGAACGCCTCGTCCGCTCCGTGCGCGTCCTTCTTCTCGATCGCCCGCAGCACGGCGCGTAGCTCGTCGCGCACGGCGCGCGTGTCCGCGAACGCGCCCTGAAAGATCCCGAGATTCTCGCGATAGGCGCCCGAGAGCGAGTTCGCGAGGAACAGGAACGCGCGATTCCCCGTGGCTCGCGTCACCGCGCGCACGAAGGTGTTCTCCTCGAGCTGCACCGCGGCCGGGTCGCCGAGCTCGGCCTCGATCGCCGTGAGCGAGCGCCTCAGCAGCTCGATGTCTTGGCACTTCGCCCGCTTGGCCGCGAGCCGCGCGATCTCGCCGCCCACCGCCGCGCGAACCTCGAGCAGATCCTCCAGCAAACCGAGATCGATCCCGTCCTTCCGCACCAACAGCAGCTTGAGCAGCTCGGCACCGCCCCGCTCCGTGTAATCCGCGATCAGCGAGCCGATCCCGTGCAACGTGTCGATGAGGCCCAAGCCCTCGAGCTTGAGCAGCGCGTGCCGGACGCTGGTGCGGTTCACGCCGAACCGCTCCGCCAGCTCGCGCTCGGGAGGCAACGCCGTCCCCGGCCGGCCGCGATCGCCGAGGAACTCCTCCTGGATCCGGAGCACGATCAGATCGATCAGGCTCGGCCGCCGCAACCGATCCAGCCGCGGCACCTCACTCCCCGATTCGCCGTTCTCGCGCTCGACGCTCCGCATGTCGTCCACCTCGATGGCGCGTCCGGACAACGCGCACGGCTCACTTGCCCAGTGGCTCAGCCACTGTGCCACCGGGCTGGGGGCCCAGTCAACAGCCTCATGGAGTCCGCGGACCGAACAACGAAGAAGCCGCCGCCACCCGGTTGGGTGACGGCGGCTCGGTCATCGATCGCTGGAATCAGCGGACGGCGAGCACGGGCATCGAGCGGAGTGTTGCGGCGAGGGGTGTGGTACGCGCGCGCAGCCAGTCGAGAAGACCACCCCCTACCTTCGGCGTGGCGAAATCGGTGACCACCGGCTTTCCGTCGAGCACGTTCAGGTTCGCGGCCACCATCCGGCCGCCGCCGGTCGAGCCCCACACTTTCACGTTCTTGTAGATGACGTCCGCTTGCGGTCCGTAGGCGCCGCCGCTGTTGTCGGAGCCGACGAACACGTAGCGCAGGGCAAAGCGGCCGCTGTGGCCGCCCTGGCCGTTGAGGTGATCACCGTCGAGGAAGACGTCGCAGTTGCCCCCGTTCCACTCGACTCGCACGGTGTGCGTGACGTGCGGATCGACGCGGCCGCCCGGCGGCGAGATGCGGGATTCGGTGCGGTCGTCGAAGCCGTTGGTGGCGCACCAGAACTTGAAGAGTCCGTTGTAGCCCGCGCCGGTCCTCGTGGCCCAGCCGGAGGTTCTCGTGTCACCCATCTTGTGCTCGTCGCCGGAGGAGTCCTCGTACATGCTGAGGATCTGCTGCTTGTCGTACTGGTGCTGCGGGCTGTTTTCGGACGGGTCGAAGTTGTCGAGATCCGCCGAGAAGGCTCCCTGGCTCAGGCTGTGGCCCAAGTCCCAGCGGATGTTCCACCCCGGCGTCCAGCCGCCGTGCACGAAGTCGCCGCCGTTCTCGCTGCCCTCGGTCGAGCCGTTGAGCGAGTCGCAGAGCTCGGCCCCTTGCGCGTTCGAGCAGCCGCCGGTGCCGCCACCATCGCCGCCGGCGGTCACGATCATGGTGTCGGGCGCGCTTTGCGCCTGGCCGTCGTTCACCACCAGGCGCACCGTGTACTGGCCCTCCACGTCGGCCACGAACGACGCTTGCGCCGCGTCCTGCTGGCCGATCTCCGCCGCGCTTCCGTCGGGACGAGACACCAGCGTCCATGCGTAGCCGAGCACGTCGTGGTCGGCGTCGGTGCTGGCGCCTCCGTCGAGCACCACCGTCGCGCCCACTTCCACGTCCTGATCGTCGCCGGCCTTCGCGACCGGAGCGGCGTTGTGCTTCGTGGTGGTCACCACCAGCACGTCTGGAGCGCTCGCGTCACGGCCGTCGTCGACGATGAGCTGCACCACGAACTGACCTTCGGTATCCGCCACGAAGAGCGTGTGCGCACTGGCCGGGTCCTTGATGCCGGCGTTGCTGCCCGCGGGCTTCGAGACGAACGACCAGCGGTAGGTGAGTGGATCGCCGTCGTCGTCGACGCTGGCGCCGCCGTCGAGCTGCACCACGGTGCCGAGGCTCACCGACTGATCCGGTCCGGCGTTGGCGCGGGGAGGCGTGTTGTTGTCGACCACGGTGATCACTGCCGTGTCGGCGTCGCTGGTGAGCCGGCCGTCGCTCACGATCAGCGACACGCGGAACTCGCCCACGGTGTCCGCCACGAAGAGCGTCCGTACCGCGGCGGAGTCCTTGATGCCCGCCTTGCTGCCCGCGGGCTTTTCGGCGAACGACCACACCACCGTGAGCTTGTCCCCGTCGGGATCGCTCGAGCTGCTCGCGTCGAGCGACACGACGCTGCCGAGCTGCACCGTGCGATCGGCGCCCGCGGCTGCCTGCGGGCGCGCGTTCGGCCGGGCCGCGGTGATCGTGACCGAATCCATGGCGCTATCCATGCGGCCGTCGTGCACCACGAGATCGGCCTGGTAGACGCCGTCGCGATCGCTGGTGAACGTGGGCCGCGGCGCCGCCGGATCGGAGAGGCGCGCGGTGCTGCCGGCGGGCATCGCCGAGAGCGTCCACTGGTACGTGATCGTGTCCCCGTCGGGATCGTTGCTGGCGCTGCCGTCGAGCGCGACGCTGGCGCCGGTGGCGACGCTCTGATCGACGCCGGCCTGTGCCACGGGCGGCTGATTGCGTCCGCCCCCGTCGGTTCCGCCGCACGCGGCCGCGAGTGCCAGTGCCAAGGTCCATGCGAGCATGGCTCGCCCATCCATCCGCTGTTTCAACATGAAAACCCCCTCCTTTTGGGATGTTTCAACGCGCGACGCGCTGGGGCGCGCCGCCGAGGCGAAGGATCTAACGGATGAGCCCTGATTCGACCATGAGAAAGTTTCAGCGTGATATGTCGAGAAAACCGACATAAGATGAGGGCATGGAATGGCTCAACTATCACCACCTTCTCTACTTCTGGGTCGTGGCCAAGGAAGGAAGCGTGGTCGCGGCCGGGAAGGAGCTACGGCTCGCACATCCCACGATCAGCGGGCAGATCCACAAGCTCGAGCAGAGCCTCGGCGAGAAGCTCCTGGTGCGGCAGGGACGAAACCTGGTGCTCACCGAAGCCGGCCGCGTGGCGTTCCGCTACGCCGACGAGATCTTCACCCTGGGCCGGGAGTTCCTGGGCACGGTGAAGGGCCGCTCGAGCGGCCGCCCGGCGCGGCTGGTGGTGGCGATCTCGAACGTGCTGCCCAAGGACCTGGTACGACGGATCCTCGAGCCGGTGTTCCAGTTCGATCCCGACATCCGCCTGGTGTGCCGCGAGGATCGCTCGACGGAGGCCTTCATGGGCGAGCTGGCGACCCACGCGATCGACCTGCTGCTCGCCGACGCTCCCGCCGGCCCGGGCACCGCGGTGCGCGCGTTCAGCCACTTGATCGGCGAGTGCGGCACGGTGCTCTTCGCCACCGCGAGCCTCGCGACGTCGCTCAAGCGGCGCTTTCCCCGCTCCCTCGACGGCGCGCCGTTCTTGCTGCCGCGCGGCAATTCGATGCTCCGTCGGGGGCTCGACGCGTGGTTCGACTCCCACGGCATCCGCCCCAAGATCGTCGCCGAGCTCGACGACACCGCGCTCGCGCGCACGTTCGGCGAAGCCGGCCTCGGTGTCTTCGCGATGCCCAGCGTGGTGCGGAAGGACATCGAGCGGCGCTTCCAGGTGAAGTGCATCTCCGAGATCGACGAGCTCCGCCAGCGCTTCTACGCGATCTCGATCGAGCGCAAGATCCGCCATCCCGCCGTGATCGCGATCCGCGAAGCCGCCAAGGCGCGGCTCTTCGTGTGAGCGAAGTGCCCGAAACTCACGTTCCCTGAACCCTGGCGGCCGCGCGGACCGAGACAGTGTCGCGGCGGCAAGAGTTCCCGCGGCGCCGCGGATCTGATACCTGTGTCGGGACTCTTCGAACCGGAGACAATGGGGCAGAGGTCACCGATGCGCATGAGTTGGCACGCGACTCCGGTGCGTTCGCTGGCGGTGATCCTCTGCGCAGCATGGGTGCTGCACGCGGTGGCGCGGCCCGGCTTCGCGGAGGAGCCCGCGGCGGTGGCCGCGACACCGGCCGCGAAGACGCTTCATCGCGCTCCCGACGCCGTGATCGTGCGCGGCGCCGATCTCGCGGGCCTCGGCGGCCAGCGGCTCGATCGCCTCGGTGCCTTCGCGGTGAATGACACGGGCGCGCTGGCGCCGATCCCTTTCCAGATCGACGAGAAAACCGCCGACGGCTCGGGTTACGTGTACGCGAACGGAAAGGAAGCGAACCCTTCGGAAGCGAAGGGTGTTCTCGGCGATCCCGACGAGCTGGTGTTCCTGGCCGGCGACAGCGGCCGGCGTCTCGCCGCGAGCGAGCCGTGGCCGGCGGCCGCCGAGCGCGGCGCGGAGATCGAGGTGCGCGATCCGGTCGACGGCGGCACCGGCTGGGCGTACCTCTTCGCGTTCCCGGGCACGCCGCCCAGGAGCGACGTGCGCTACGTCCACTACGACCGCGCCACGGACCGCGTGGAGGCGCGCAGCTACGCGCTCGGCTACACCCCCGGTCACGATCGCGTCTACTTCTCGAGCCTCTCGGTACCGAAGAGCGCCGGCGGCACCGGCGTGAATTTCCTCGATCGGCTGAAGCTCCGCACCTACGTGAAGACGCTGCTCTGGTTCTCGGTGAGCTTCGACGAGGACGAGTGGGACGACGAGGTCACCGCGTACCTCGAGGGCCCGATCCGCGTGATTCGCCAGGAACGGAACCGGCTCACCTTCGCGGGCATCGAGGTCGCGCCCACCTTGCTCGTGGACGCGATGTACTTCCCCGACTTTCATCTGGCACCGGTCGAGGTCGACCAGACGATCCATTTCCCGAGCATCGCCCGTGAGGCGTGGTTCAAGCTCTCGATGGACTGGAACGATGCCGCGAAAGGCATGCGCTATTACCGCCCCCGTCCCGGCGACGCCCCCGGCGCGGCGAGCACGTGGCACACGATCGACGGCGCCACTACAGCCGACGAGCGCAACCTCGACGAGCAGCATCCGGACTGGCACCTCGTGACCGGCGAGCCGGGCACGTTCCTGTGGTGGGTCGAGATGCCGCCGCCACTGGTTCCGGTGACGCATCTCACCTACACCGACGACGCGAGCACCGCCGATCCGCCCGAATCCACGCCCGGCTCGCTCGGCGAGGTCGCGTACAAGTTCGACCTTTTTCCGCTGGAAAAGGGCACGTACCACATGCGCCTCTTCTACATGTTCCCGCCGCACTGGCAGCCGGGCGCCGAGAAACCGTGGATCGACATGATCGAGCGCCCGCTCACCACCGTGGTGCACGCGCTGACGCGCTCGTGAAACGGATCATGCGCAAACCGCTCGCCGTCGCCGGGCTTCTCGCCCTGCTCCTGGGACTCGCTTGCGAGCCGCCGCGCTCGGCGAAGCCCATCGGCACGCCCGCCAAGCTCGACCCGCGAGCGCTGGGACTCTGGTCGGCGCGCATGGACGACGGCGACACCGGTTACCTCGAGATCGCCGCGCACGAGGGAGGCGCCGACCTGCTGCTCTTCGCCAGCAACTCGGACGGTGTGATGACGCTCCACTACGACGCCGCACCCGCCGACGTGGGCGGCGTCCACTACCTCAACCTGCGCGAAAAGCGCATGGCCAGCGGGTTCTCCGACAAGTTCGAGCTGGGCGCCGACTACATCTTCGTGAAATACGGGATCACCAAGAGCGGCACGCTCGAGCTCTGGTACATGGACGACGAGGTGGCGAAGAAGGCGATCGAGGCGGGCACGCTCGCCGGCACCACGGGGCCGGACTTCGTGCGGATCACCGACGAGCCGCCCAAGATCTTGGAGATGATCGCGAAGGCCAAGCCCGACGATCTGTGGGTGAAGCTCGCGCCCAAGTTCCAGCGCGTGAAGCCCGGAAAGCTGCCCGGCCCGGCGAAATGAGCACCGCCGCCGCGAGGCCGCGCACCCGCATTCGCGGCTCGATCGCGTCGGCGCTCGATGGGTTCGTCGCCGACGCGATCCTGAAACGCGGCGGGCGATCGGCGGCGGAGTCGTTCAACGCCGAGCGGCGGATCGACGGGCTGCGCCGGCTGCTCGCGATCTACGGCGATCCCGGATTCATCGCGTCGCCGGATTCGTTCTTCGCGCCGCCCGAGACGCTGTCTCCCGCGACCAGCCGCGTGCGCGCGTCGGGCCGCTCGCGAGAGATGGTGGATCTCGCGTGGGAGAGCGGCTACCGGCCGTTCTCGGCCGACGTCGGCGAGCGCTATCTCGAGCCGCCCCGGAATCGCACCGCGCACGCGCGGCTCTTCGCGCATCGCCGGGTGGCTCGCGCGGCGGTGGTGCTGATCCACGGCTACGGCGGTGGCGTCCTTCCGGTCGAGCAGCGGCTCTGGCCGATCCGCTGGCTGGCGCGAAATGGCCTCGACGTGGCGCTCACGGTGCTGCCCTTCCACGGCATGCGCCGCTCTCCCCGAGCGCCGTCCCGCGTGGCGTTTCCCGACAGCGATCCGCGCATCACCATCGAGGGCTTTCGCCAGGCCGTCTGGGATCTGCGCGTGCTGGTGCGGCGATTGCGCGAGCGCGGGGCCGAGCAGGTGGGCGTCATGGGCATGAGCCTGGGCGGCTACACCTCGGCGCTCTTCGCGAGCGTCGAGCGCGAGCTGGCGTTCGTCGTGCCGGTCATCCCGCTCGCGTCGCTCGCCGACTTCGCCCGCGAGCGCGGCCGCTTCAACGGCTCGCCCGCCGAGCGCACGCTGCAGCACGAGCTGCTCGAATCGGTGTTCCATGTGGTGAGCCCGCTCTCGCGGCCGTGTCTCGTGGATCCGGCGGCGCGTCTGGTGATCGCGGGCGTCGCCGACCGCATCACTCCGATCGCTCACGCCCGCCGCCTCGCCGAGCACCTGAGCGCGCCACTCGAGATCTTCGAGGGCGGCCACCTGCTCCAGCTCGGCCGCGCAGCCGGCTTCCGCGCCGCCGGGCGCATGCTACGCGAGCGCGGAATCTTCGCCTGAGGGTGTTCCGCGCGGGCTGCGGCGGAACCGTTCGAGTGTTCTCGGTCGAACGCTCGCCCTGGCCATAGACACCCATCTCGGGGCGCGTAGACTCCCCCGGCCATGCTGCTCGCATCGCTCCATTTTCCGCTCGAGCGGCGCGTTCGCGTCTATCCGGCCGACGAGGTGACGAGCTTCGAGGGCTCGGCGGAGGTCGAGCCGCGGGCCGGCGGGCTCACGCGCGAGGCGGTCGACGCGATCTGGAAGTCGGTCGTCGCGTTCTACGAGACCGGCCTCATGCCGGCGATCGCACTGTGCGTGCGGCGCAAGGGACAAGTGGTGATCGATCGCGCGATCGGCCACGCCCGCGGCAACGGGCCGGGCGCGCGCAAGAGCGATCCCAAGGTTCCCGCCACGCCCACGACGCTCTTCAACCTGTTCTCGGCCTCGAAGGCCGTGACCGCGATGCTCGTCCACCTGCTCGACGAGCGCGGCGAGATCCACCTCGACGACGCGGTCGCCGATTACATCCCGGAGTTCGCGAAGCACGGCAAGGAATGGGTGACCCTCCGCCACGTGCTCACCCATCGCGCCGGCATTCCCACG
>CAZYWA010000039.1:10722-25748 GCA_964650975.1 uncultured bacterium | reverse complement strand
CCCGCCATGCGCGCCTGCTCGGGGCTCAGCGGCCGCTCGGTCTCGATGTGAACGGCCTCCGAGTGCGCGTAGAAGACCGGAACCCGTACCGTCGTGGCGCTCACGAGAATCGATGGATCGTCGAGGATCTTGCGGGTCTCGTTCACCATCTTCATCTCCTCCTTGGTGTAGCCGTTCTCCAAGAAGGAATCGATGTGCGGCAGGCAGTTGAAGGCGATCGGGTGCGGGAAGATCTCGGGAGTGACCGGGCGGCCGTTCAAACGCTGCGCGGTCTGGCTCTCGAGCTCCTCCATCGCGCGCTTCCCGGCGCCCGAGGTGGACTGGTAGGTGTCCACCACGATCCGCTTGATGCGCGCCGCCTCGTGAAGCGGCTTGAGCACCACCACCATCTGGATCGTCGAGCAATTGGGGTTGGCGATGATGCGGCGCTTGGTGTAGCCGGCGATGGCTTCCGGATTGACCTCGGGCACCACCAGCGGCACGTCGGGCTCCATGCGGAAGGCACTGGTGTTATCGATCAGCACCGCTCCCGCCGCCGCGGCGGCCGCGGCGAACTTCTGGCTCACCGACGCGCCCGCGCTGGCCAGGACGAGGTCCATGTCCGCGAAGGAGTGTTCGTCGAGCACCTCCACGCGATGTGCGCGGCCCGCGAACTCGAGCTCCGTGCCGGCCGAGCGCGTCGAGGCGAGCAGCTTGAGGCTGGCGACCGGGAAGGCGCGCTCCTCGAGTACTCGCACCATCTCGGTGCCGACGGCGCCGGTGGCGCCCATGACCGCGACTCGGTAGCCCTTCGAACGTGGGGACATGACGGATCTCGTTCCTCGCTTCTCTTCAGGGGCCGGTGGGGCGGAGCGACGCCCGCGCGCGCCGCACCTCGAGCCGGTTGAGCGCATTCACGTAGGCGCGCGCGCTCGCCAGGATGATGTCCGGATCCGCGGCATCGCCGCTCACCGTGATGCCGTTCTGCGCCAACCGCACGGAGACCTCGCCCTGCGCGTCGGTTCCGCCGGTGATGGCGTTGACCGCGTAGTTCACGAGCTTGGCGTCGGCGCCCACGACCCGAGCGATGGTCTGGAAGACCGCGTCCACGGGACCGTCGCCGATCCCCGAATCGCTGCGCATCTCACCGGCGATCTCCATCCGGACCGACGCGGTGGGGATCGCGTCGCTGCCGCTCATGACCGAAAGCGAGATCAGCCGGTACTGCTCGGACTGCTGGTCCGCTTCCTCTTCGCGGACGATCGCCTCGAGGTCCTCGTCGTAGACCTCTTTCTTGCGATCGCCGAGCGCCTTGAAGCGCTTGAACGCGGCCTCGATTTCCTCGTCGGTCAGATCACCGTAGCCGAGCTGCTTGAGCCGTTCCCGGAACGCGTGGCGCCCCGAGTGCTTGCCCAGCACCAGCCGGTTGGTGGGCACGCCCACCGACTGCGGCGTCATGATCTCGTAGGTGAGCTTCTCCTTCAGCACGCCGTCCTGGTGGATGCCGGCTTCGTGCGCGAACGCGTTGGCGCCGACGATCGCCTTGTTGGGCGGCACGGCGACACCGGTGATCTGCGTGAGAAGCCGCGAGCTCGAGTAGATCTGCTCGGTCTGGATGCGGGTCTCGACGCCGAACACGTCCTTTCGCATCTTGAGCGCCATCACCACCTCCTCCATCGAGGTGTTGCCGGCGCGCTCGCCGATTCCGTTGATGGTGCACTCGACCTGCCGCACGCCGGCCGCGACTCCCGCCAGCGAGTTGGAGACCGCGAGGCCCAGGTCGTCGTGGCAGTGGGCGCTCAGGATCGCGCGCTCGACACCGGGGATGCGGGCACGCAGCGTCCGGATCAGCTCCCCATACACGTGCGGGATCGCGTAGCCGACCGTGTCGGGGACGTTGAGAACCGTCGCTCCGGCCTCGAGCGCCGCGGTGAGGATCTCGACCAGGAAGTCGACGTCCGAGCGCGTCGCGTCCTCGGCCGAGAACTCGACGTGGTCGACGTGCGCCTTGGCGCGCTTCACGGCACGCACCGCCGCCGCGACCACCTCGGGCCGTGTCATCTTGAGCTTGTGCTGGAGATGGATGTCGCTGGTCGCGATGAAGGTGTGCAGCCCGGGCCGGGCCGCGGGCGCGATCGCCGCCAGCGCGCGATCGATGTCGCCGTCGTTGGCGCGCGCCAGTCCCAGCACCACCGGGCGCTTGAGCTCGCTCGCGACCCGCCGCACCGCCTCGAAGTCACCCTCGGATGCAGCGGGGAATCCAGCCTCGATCACGTCGACACCCAGGCGCTCGAGCTGCCGCCCGAGCCTGAGCTTCTCGTCGATCGTCATGCCGAAGCCGGGCGCTTGCTCTCCGTCCCGCAGCGTGGTGTCGAAGATCCGGACGTAATCGGATCCGTCCTGCTCGCTCATGGCCGCGCCCCGCCGCTGCCGCGGCCACGGTCCTCGCCGCTCTCGGGCGCGCGGAATCCCTCGAGCACCTTCAGGACCGGGGGACCGGCCTCGCCAGCGGTGGCCGTTGCCGCCGGCTCGACCGGACGCCGGAACTCGCTCAGCAGCCAGGTGATCGGTCCCGAGACCGCGTAGAGCGATGCCAGCGCGAAGAACGTGGTTTTGGTCTCGGCCACCGCGAGCAGCACGATCGCGAGGATCGCGAAGAAGAGGCCGATGGGGTGACGCTTGCGAGGATCGAACTCCTTGAACGACCGGTACGGCAGGGTGCTCACCATCAGGAAGCCGAGCAACATCGGCAGCACCAGGACCACGGGCGCGCGCACCATGCCTTTGCCCAGGTCTCCAACCAAGAGGATCGTGGTGACGAGAACGCTGGCCGCGAGCGGAATCGGCAGGCCGACGAAGCGCTTCGAGTCGACCACTCCGACCTGCACGTTGAACCGTGCCAGTCGCACGGCGCCAGCGACCAGGAAGATGCACGCGGCGATCCAGCCCCAGCGGCCGTAGCCACGCAGCCCCCACTGATAGACCAGGAAGGCCGGAGCAGCGCCGAACGAGAGTACGTCCGCGAGCGAATCGAATTCGACGCCGAACTTGCTGGTGGTCCGGGTGAGGCGCGCGATCCGGCCGTCGAGCCCGTCGAACACGAAGCACCACAAGATCTTCCACGCCGCTGGCTCGATCTTCCCGGAAGCGGCGAGCACGATCGACCAGAAACCGAACACCACGCTCATCGACGTGCACAGGTTGGGCAGCAGATAGATGCCCTTCCGCATGTCGACGGCTCGCGAACGCCGCGCTCCGCGACGCCGCTTCGCGGCCGCTCGCTCACCTGGATCGCGATCTCGTCGCAGGGCCATTTGCAATCCTCCGCGCCGCCGTCCGAGTCAGTTCTTGGCCCGGTCGACCAGCTTCTTGCGCTTGAGCCACGGCATCATCGACCGCATCTGACGGCCGACGTCCTCGATCGGATGCTCCTCGCCGCGCTTGAGCAACGCCTTGAACATCGGGCGGCCCACGCGGCACTCGAGCAGCCACTCGCGCGCGAACTGTCCGGTCTGGATCTCCTTCAGGATCTTGCGCATCTCGGCCTTGGTCTCGTCGGTGACGATGCGCGGGCCGCGGGTCACGTCGCCGTACTTGGCGGTGTTCGAGATCGAGTAGCGCATGTTGCCGATGCCGCCCTCGTAGATCAGGTCGACGATCAGCTTTACCTCGTGCTGGCATTCGAAGTACGCCATCTCGGGGCTGTAGCCGGCCTCGACGAGCGTCTCGTAACCGGCCTGGATGAGCGCCGTGAGACCGCCACAGAGCACCACCTGCTCGCCGAAGAGATCGGTCTCGGTCTCCTCGCGGAAGTTCGTCTCGACGATGCCGGCTCGACCCCCGCCGATCGCCGATGCGTAGGCGACCGCGGTCTCGAGCGCCTTGCCGGAGGCGTCTTGCGCGACCGCCACCAGACACGGGACGCCGCTGCCGCCCTCGAACTCACTGCGCACCAGGTGACCCGGGCCCTTGGGCGCCACCATCCAGCAGTCGACGCCCGTGGGTGGAACGATCTGCCCGAAGTGGATGTTGAAGCCGTGACCGAACGCGATCGCCTTGCCGGGCTTCAGGTGCGGCTCGATCTCGGCCCGGTAGAGGTCGCCCTGCTGTTCGTCCGGAATCAGGATCATCACCACGTCCGCCCACGCGACGCCCTTCGGCGTGTCCCAGACGGCGAAGTCCGAGCCCCGCGCCTTGGCCGCCGAAGCGGAGCCTTCCTTGAGGCACACGACGACCTCGACGCCGCTGTCGCGAAGGTTGAGCGCGTGCGCATGCCCCTGGCTGCCGTAACCGACCACGGCCACTTTCTTCGAGCGGATGCTCTCGGGCTTGGCGTCGGCGTCGTAACGGATCTTCATCGAGCTCCTCGTCGTTGCGGGTCGTTGAAAGCTAACACCATCGGAGGCGGTGCGTGGCGGGGCCGCTCGGCGCGGCGGCGAATCCAGGATGCCTGGCGGCAGTACCGAGGTCCGGAGACGCGCAGACGGTCGTGGTCCCGCGCTGGGCGGGCCGGACGTCGTGCTCGATCCTCGGCGTCGAGCCGAGGGGCTTCCTCAGTGGCGGTGCGCCGCGAGGATTTCCTCGATGCGGTCGCGCCCTCGAAGCTTGAGCTTCTGGAGGCGCTTCTTCTCGGCCTGATCCTCTGCGGTGAGGAACGCTTTCTTGTTCAGGTTCTCGAGTTTTCGCTCGAGCTCCTGATGTTCCTTCATCAGGCCCTGAAGCTCTGGGTTCGACGACATCAATCCGTTGATCAGCTCCAGATCCGTCATCTCCATGCGTGCGTCGCCTCCCGCCGGCCGAATCCGCCGACCGCGCTGGATCGTATCGCTATTTCGCTGGAATCCCGGTTAGTTACGGTCACACATGAAATTAGTCAACGGCTCGGGGCAATGTCAAGTCGCCGGGCCTGCGGAGCTGGCGCTCGACCCGGCGACCTTTGTCGGCGAAGGGCGAGCATCCGGCGCGCGAACGTAGACCGGCTCGAGCGGGATGGCCGGCGCCAGCGGGTCGAGCCCGGCACGCTCCACGGTACCCAGCCGCGCCACGATGCCGCCGCGAGCTCGCGAGGCATCGTCGTCGAGCCACCGGACGCCCGGTCCCAGCCGCGCGGCGATCTCGCTCCGGTAGCGAAGCCAGCCGTCGCCGATCACCAGCCCGGGATCCGCGGCCTCGCGCGACGCCTCCTCGGGTGTCACCGCACGGGCAGCACCGACGGGCTCGAGATTCCCCGCTAGGCGCCGGAAGTGGCCGAGGAAGACCTCGCCACGCCCTGCATCCAGCATCACCGTGACGCGCTCGATCTCGGGAGACGCGTTGGCGGCCACACAGGCGAGCGTGCTCACGCCGACCACCGGAATCCCCAGACCCAGCGCCAGCCCATGCGCAAGCGCCAGCCCCACTCGCACGCCGGTGAACGAGCCCGGACCGAGCCCGACCGCGATGGCGCGGAGGTCGCGGGGTGCAACACCGCCGTCGTTCAACAGGCCTTCGATGGCCGCCATCAACTCGCGGGTCTTCGCCGAGCTGCCCGCCAGCGCCACCTCACCGACCAGCCGCTCGCCTTCGACGAGACCCAGCGCCACGGTTCGCGTGGCGGTGTCGAGACCGAGAATCACCGTGAGGCACCCGGAACCGGAATCACGGGGTCGCGGGCGCGGGTGCCGCACCGGTCGCGGGAGCGTCCGAGGCGGCGGGCTCCGAGAAGCTCGAGGGCGCGGGTCCCGGCGCCGGCTGGCGCCCGGTCCGGACCTGGTTGTAGATGTCGTTCGCGACCACGATCACCATGAGCCCGATCAGCAGATAGAAGCCAACCTGCTGGATGACCTCGAGCCGGCGAGCGCTGAGCGGACGACGTCGCACCCACTCGACCAGGAAGAGCACCAGGTTGCCGCCGTCGAGAATCGGGATCGGCAGCAGGTTGAAGACGCCCAGGTTGACGCTCAGGATCGCGATCAGCCGGATGTAGGGGGTGATTCCTTGCTTGAGCTGCTGGCCCGCCATCTTCACGATGCCGAGCGGCCCGGCCACGTCGTGCATCGACACGTGGCCCGTGACGATGCTGCCGAGCATGGCGGGAATCGCGATCGTGTAGCGCGCAGTCTCCTCGAGTCCGGCGAGCGCCGCGCCCGCCAGCCCGAGCTGCCGGTACTCGGTGGGCGCGTTCTCGATACCGACGAAGAAAAGCTTCTTGGGCTTTCCGGCTTCGTCCTCGCCGTCGAAGGGCCGCGCCTGGATTCGGAAGTCGAGCGCTTCTCCGCCGCGGCGCGCGGTCAGGACGAAGGGCTGGCCGTCGGTGGCCTGGATGCGTTCCGCCATCTGCGCCCAGCCGTGCACCGGATGGGCGTCGATGGCGATGACCTCGTCCCCGATCTTGAGCCCCGCCTCGTCGGCCGGCATCCCGGGATTGAGTCCTCCCACCTTGGTGGAAGCGGGGTCGCTCTTGAGCGGCTCGCCTTTCACGTAAAAGACCGCGCCGAAGAGCAAACAGGCCAGGATCAGGTTGAAGAACGGGCCCGCGAACGTCACCGCGAGCCGATGCGAGGGCGGCCGGGCGAGGAACGAGCGCTCTCGCTCGGCGGGGTCCACCACGTCGCCCTGCTGCTCGCCGACCATCTTCACGAAGCCGCCCAGCGGCACCCACGAGAGCACGTACTCGGTCTCGCCCACCTTCTTGCCGATGATCGTCGGCCCGAAGCCGATCGAGAACTTCTGCACTCCGATTCCCAAGCTCTTCGCCACCAGGAAGTGGCCGAACTCGTGGAACGTGATGAGCACCCCGATCGCGACGACGCCCGCGAGCAGCTGGACGGACGAGCCCGCCGACGCGAGCGGAACCAAGAGGTTCAGGATGTGCGCGTGCATGACCCGGCCAGCCTAACGCGAGACGGAGGTCCTTGGCCGAGAGGTTGCGAACGGTTCCGGCGGGACGGGGTCAGAACGGACAGAGGATCAACTGCGGCCTTTCCAGGCCAAGAGCCTGGATCAGCGAGTAGAGCACCAACCCGCCCGGGAGGATGCTGTCGAGGCGATCCAGCAGGCCGCCGTGGCCAGGGAAGATCGTGCCCGAGTCCTTCACGTCCGCCCCCCGCTTGAGCAACGACTCGGCCAGGTCCCCGATCTGGCTCACCGCTCCCGTGACCAGCCCGAGCTCGAGCGCCTGCCCCGAGCTGACTTGGCTCCAGCCGAGCGCCCGGATCGCGATCAGCGCGAACCCGGCCGACCCGGCGAGCCCTCCGAGCGACCCCTCGACCGTCTTCTTGGGACTGACGAGCGGCGCGAGCTTATGCTTCCCGAACGCCCGGCCGGCGAAATAGGCACACGTGTCCGACATCATCACGATGCCGAGCAGGATGAAGATCCACCACGATCCGTCGCGCAGCGAGCGCATCAAGATCAGGTGACCGAGCAGCACCGTGACGTAGAAGGTCCCGGTCAGCGTCGTGAACACCGTGCGGCTGCGCGCGGGCATGTCCGCCGATCCCACGATCGACGTCGCCAGCGACACCAAGAGCACCCCGCTGAGCGCCAGGGCGATGAGCCGGTTCTCGCCGGTGTGAAACGCGAACGCCAGCACGGACGTGGTGAGCAGCGCGGCGGGATAGCCCGACCGGTCCACAGCCACCGCGCTGCTCTCGCGGGGGAAAAGCGCCCAGAACTCGTGGAGCGCGATCGCGTTCACGAGCCAGATCAAGATCAGGAAGCCGATCGGCCCGCCGGCGAACACGATCGCCAGGATGATCGGGATGGCGACCGCGGCCGTGAGCAGGCGCTCCTTCAGCATCGGCGGCTCAGTCGTGACCCACGACGCGGGCACGCGACGGCGGCCCGGTCATGCTCCGCGAGTCGTCGCGAACCTGGGTCGAGGTCTTGCCGAACCGCCGCTCGCGACGCACGAACGCGCGGATCGCCTCGAAGAGGTGCTGGTTCGAGAAGTCGGGCCACAGCACGTCCGTGAAGTAGAGCTCGGCGTAGGCGATCTGCCAAAGCAGGAAGTTCGAGATGCGAAGATCACCGCCGGTGCGGATCAGCAGATCCGGATCGGGCATGCCGCCGGTGGAGAGTGCCGACGCGAACTGCTCCACGGTGAGCGCCGCCGGGTCGAGCGACCCGCTCGCGGCGGCGGCGGCCAGCTTCTTCGCGGCGTCCAGGATGTCCACACGGCCCGAGTAGCTGAGCGCCACGTTGAGCAGCATCCCGTCGTTCGCCTTGGTCTGCTCCATCGCGCGCGCCAGATCGCGCCGCACCTCGGAGGGAAGCTCGTCGAAGCGGCCGATCACGTTGAAGCGCACGCGGTTCTCGTGGATCTCGTCGACCTCGTTCCGCACGTAGCGCCGGATCAACGTCATGAGCGCCCGGACCTCGTCGGGCGGCCGGCTCCAGTTCTCGCGGCTGAACGCATAGAGCGACAGCACCTCGACGCCCAGGCGGCTCGAGGTCCGGATCACGCGCCGCACCGCCGCCGCGCCGCGCCGGTGTCCCAGGACGCGGGTGTGGCCGCGGCGCTCGGCCCAGCGCCCGTTGCCGTCCATGATCACCGCGATGTGGCGCGGCATCCGCGCGCTCCCGAGCTCGGCCCGGAAGGCGGCGACGGCTGCCGCCTCGCCGGCCGCCTCGCTGGAGGCGGGCCCTCGTTCAGTACGTTTGGGCCCGAACGGGCCGGAATCCGACTCCGACATCGCCGAGGATCATGGCGCTCAGACCTCCATGATCTCCTTCTCCTTGTCGGCCAACACCTGGTCCAGCCGGGCGACGTGATCGTCGGTGAGCTTTTGCACCTCGGCCTGCAAGCGCCGGAGGTCGTCCTCGGTCACGATCCCCTCGGACTCGAGCTCCTTCAGCGACTCGTTGCCATCCCGGCGGATGTTCCGCACCTCGACCCGCGACTGCTCCGCGTGCTTGCGGATCGTCTTGACGATTTCCTTGCGGCGCTCCTCGGTGAGCGCGGGGATCGGGATGCGGATGAGCTTGCCGTCGTTGGTCGGCATGAGGCCCAGGTCGCTGGTGAGGATCGCCTTCTCGATGGCGCCCATCAGGCTCTTGTCCCAGGGCTGGATCACGATGAGCCGCGGCTCGGGCGCGTTCATGCTCGCCACCTGATTGAGCGGCATGACGCCGTCGTAGGCCTGGACCTTGACGCCGTCGAGCAGCGACAGGTGGGCGCGACCGGTGCGCACCTTGGTGAGGTCCTTGGCGAAGGCCTGCACGGCCTTGTCCATCTTGTCCTTGATGTCCTGGATGACCTCGCGCTCCACGTTTCACCCTCGTCTCAGGGATCCCTGGTCCCGGAACCGCCTGCGATCTCCTATCCGGACACCGTGCAGGCGCGGTGCAGCCACGCGGCGATCTGCGAGCGCGCCGGACCTCACTCCGTCACCAGCGTGCCGATCGGCTCGCCGGCCACCACGCGCTGGATGTTGCCGTGCTCGAGGAGGTTGAAGACCACGATCGGCAGATGGTTGTCCATGCACAGGCCGATCGCCGTCGTGTCCATGACCTTGATGCCGCGCTGGATCACGTCCTTGTAGGTGAGACGCTCGAACATCGTGGCATCGGGGTGCTTCACCGGATCGCGATCGTAAACCCCGTTCACCTTGGTGGCCTTGAGCAGCACGTCGGCGTGGATCTCGGCGGCCCTGAGCGCCGCCGCCGTATCGGTCGTGAAGTAAGGATTACCGGTCCCCGCGGCGAACACCACGACGCGGCCCTTCTCCATGTGACGCACCGCGCGACGCCGCACGTAGGGCTCGCACACCTGCTGCATCTCGATGGCCGAGAGCACCCGGGTCGAGAGCCCCAGGCGCTCGAGCGAGTCCTGGAGCGCCAGGCCGTTCATGATGGTGGCCATCATGCCCATGTGGTCGGCGATCGCGCGGTCCATGCCGTGCGACGCCGCCGCCTGGAGACCGCGGAAGATGTTCCCGCCGCCCACGACCAGGGCGATCTGGACGCCGCCCTTGCTCGCCTCTTGCACCTCGCGAGCGATCCGGTCGAGCGCCAGCGAATCGATGCCGTAGCCCTCGTTCCCCGCGAGCGCTTCGCCCGAGAGCTTGAGGAGCACGCGGCTGTAGCGCTTGTTGGGCTCGGCCGCTCGGCGGGAGCTCATGGACTTTGGGGGCGGCGTCAGGCGGCCGCCGAGCGGCCGACCTCGAAGACCACGAATCGCTTGATCTGCACGTTCTCGCCGAGCTTGCCGGCCAGCTCCTTGACCATGTCGCCGACCGTCTTGCTGTCGTCCTTCACGAAGGCCTGGTTCAGGAGGCAAACCTCCTCGTAGTACTTCGAAAGTCGGCCCTCGACGATCTTCTCGATCACCGGAGCCGGCTTGCCGCTGGCGGCCGCCTGCTCGCGGTGGATGGACTTCTCGCGTTCCAGCACGTCCGCCGGAATGTCCTCCGGCTTCAGGTAGGCGGGCCGCTTCGCCACCAGATGCAGCGCCACGTCCTTGGCGAACGCCTGGAACACGTCGGTGCGCGCGACGAAGTCGGTCTCGCAGTTGACCTCGACGAGACAGCCCTTCTTCTGGTCGAAGTGAACGTAGTGCTGGATGATCCCTTCGGCCGCGTCGCGCCCCGCGCGCTTTTCCGCGGAGGCGATGCCCTTCTTGCGAAGGTAGTCGACGGCCTTCTCGAAGTCGCCGCCGGTCTCGGCGAGCGCCTTCTTGCAGTCCATCATCCCGGCTCCGGTTCGCTCCCGGAGCGTCTTCACGTCACTGGCGTTGATGTCCACGTGCAGTCTCCCGACGAGCGGACGCGCGGGGCGTCAGCTCGCCTCCTCCTCGATGTCGGCCTCGAGCGATTCCCGGATCACGCGCCGGTCGACGTAAGTGCCCATGCTCACTCGATCGCCGCCCTCTTCCGCGTCGCGATGCGGGCGGGGACGGGTTCCGCGCTCCTCGCGAGCGACCATGCCGATGTTCGCGGCCTCGCCGATCTTGGCGGAGAAGAGCCGGATGGCGCGGATCGCGTCGTCGTTGCCGGGGATCGGGTAATCGACGAGGTCGGGATCGCAGTTGGTGTCGACCACCGCCACGATCGGGATCCCGAGGCGGCGGGCCTCCGCCACGGCGATGCGCTCCTTGCCGATGTCGATCACGAACAGCGAGCCCGGCAGCTCCTTCATGTCCTTCACGCCGCCCAGCGAGCGCTCGATCTTCTCGATGCGGCGGCGGATCGCGAGCTGCTCCTTCTTGCCGATCAACTTGGCGCGCTCCTCGTCCTCGAGGAGGCTCTGCATCTTCTTGAGCTTCTCGACGCTCTGACGGACGGTGCGGAAATTGGTGAGCGTGCCGCCCAGCCACCGCTTGGTGACGTGGTGCATGTGACAGCCCGTGGCGGCGTCCCCGATCGCGTCCTCGGCCTGCTTCTTGGTGCCGACGAACAGGATGTCACCACCCTGGGCGACCGACTCGACCACGAAGTCGTACGCGCGATCGAAGAGCTTCTGGGTCTTGTCGAGGTGGATGATGTGGATGCCGTTGCGGGCCCCGAAGATGTACGGATTCATCTTGGGGTTGCGGCGCCGGGTCTGGTGCCCGAAGTGAGCTCCCGCGTCGAGCAACTCCTTGACGGTAAGGTAGGACATGATTCACCCGTGCGGTTGTGCCTCCCCTGCATCCACCCCGTGCACCGAGGCTCCACGACCGGGAGCCCACCGCCGGCAACGGGTCCGCAAGGTGGGAATGACGTCGGATGCGCCGCTGGTGGCGGTCGGTCCGGCGCCGGATCAAAGCCTCGCTACGTACCATGTGCCGGTTCCAGGCGGCAACAGAACAGCGAGCCGCTAGACTGGCGCCCCCCCCCGGATCGGGTTCCCTCGAATGACGTCGAGCCTTGGCTGGCTTGGTCTGGCACTCGCCGCCGGTTACGTGGCCGTCTACTACGCCTACACCCCTGGCGGGGCGTGGTGGCTCGAGCCGTGGCTCGGGTGGCCCCGGCGCGTCGTCTTCGTAGCGGCGCTCGTGCTTTCACTGGCGCCGGTCGTTGGCACCGGCGAAACCGGACGAACCTGGGCCGCGGGGCTGCCGCTGCTCGGCACGCTCGGGGCGCTGGCCTTCGCGCGGTGGCGGCAGTGGCTGTGGCTGCCCACCGATCGGCAGGCCGTGCCCCACACGAGCGCGGTCGACCCCATGTCGCCGGTCGTCGTGCTGCCGGGCGGGAACGCGCTGGTGTTCGACGCGCTCCCGGGCCGCCGGGTGGTCCGCGTCGGAGACGCGGTGGTCGCGCACTGCTCGCTCGCCGGTTCGCTGGCGGCGTTTTGCGTCGGCGAGCCGGTGCGCCCGTCGCTGCCGCTGCGCGCCGGATTCGAGCTGGCCGGTGGCACGAGACGCTGGGACGCGATCAACGGCCGAGCACGCGACGGTGGCGCGGACCTCGAGCGCGTGCCGATCGCGCTCTGCACCGAGCGCGCGTGGCGCGCTCGCTTCCCGCGTGCCACCCTCTTCTCGGCCGCCGGGCATCCTTCGGGCGGCCGCTCGGCGAGCGACCGAGGCTTCGGCGTCGTCGACCGAGGCTCGTGGCAGTCGCTCGGTCCTCGAGACCTCGATGAATGTCCCGCCGACATCGCCAGCGCCGAGCACGATCGGCTGTACCTCGCGCGGTGGGCCGCGCAGGCCCGCGGCCTGGTATGACGGTCCGCACGAGCTCGCAGCCGACGCTCTCGCGGACACACCCATGATCGATGCGTTCGCCGCGGCGCTGGCATTCCTCTGGGTCGTGGTCTTGCCCGGATCACTGGCCACCCGCCTGGTCCTGCCGACCGCGACTCGCACCGAGCGCTTGTTCGCCGGGATCGCGCTGGGGCTCACCGTCATGCCGGTGCTGTGCTTCGCGGCCGCCATGGCGCTCGGCACGATCGTGCGCCCCACCCTGGTGATCTCCGTCGCCGCGCTCACCAACTTGGCGCTCGCTCTGGCACTGCGCAGGCCACGTCCGGCTGGATCGGGTCCCGGCTGAGTCGGACCGCGGCGCACCGATGAACGTCCTCGCCATCCACGAAGACTCGAACGCGAACCTGGCGCTCGTGACCGAGCGCCGAGTGGTGTTCGCGGTGGCCGAAGAGCGGCTCACCAGAAACCGGTTTCAAGCAGGATTTCCCGACCGATCCCTCGATGCTCTCGAGCGCCACACGGGAATCCGCCGCGACCAGATCGATGCGGTCGTCGCCGGCAACCGCTACCACGTCCACTCGCGGCTTCCCGGAGTGAAGCTGCCGACCTACGAGCACCCGTTTCTGGGGCTTTCGCAGAAGGCGATGCTGCTGCTGCAGCATCACATGTACGCGCAGGGCGTCGGCACGCGCACCGCCGAGGGTCTGTCGGAGCGATTCCTGCGCAGGCGCTTCGGCCGCGAGGTGCCGCTCATCGACCATCACACCGCGCATGCCTATTCGGCGTACCTGCCGTCGGGCTTCGCGGAGGCCACCGCGATCACCATCGACAACTTCGGGGATGGTTACTCGGCCTCCGTGTTCCGCTGCCGGGACGGCAGGGCGGAGCGGCTTTACGGCTCGGATGCGCTGCGTTCCCCCGGGCAGTTCTACGGCGAGATGGCACAGCTTCTGGGCTTTCATCCGTTGCTCGCCGGGAAGCTCACCGCCCTGGCGGCGCTCGGCGATTCGCGCACGCTGGCCCACGAGGTCGAGCCGTTCTTCGGGCTCTCCGCCGACGAGAAGGACTTCGAGCTGCCGTCGCTGCGCCGGAGCGCGGCCTACCGCGCGGCTTACCGTGGCTTGCAGGCCGCCAAACCGGCGAACGTCGCGGCCGCCGTGCAGCGCCGCTTCGAGGACGTGCTGGTGCCCTACGCGAGACGGGCCGTTCGCGAGACCGGGATCGCGAACGTGGTGCTCGCGGGCGGCGTGTTCGCCAACGTGGCGGTCAACCGCCGGATCGCGGAGCTGCCGGAGGTGACCGGCGTCTACGTGCAACCGGCCATGAGCGATCAAGGAATCGCGCTCGGCGCGGCGCTCGCATTCCTCGCCGCGAACCAGGGGATTCGCGCTTTCGACCTCGAGCACGTGTTCCTCGGACCGAGCTACACCGAAGCCGAGCTGCGCGCGGCGGCCGAGGCGAGCGGCCTCTCGTGCCGTCGCATGGACGATCCCGAGGACGAGATCGCGGAGCTCCTCGCTCGCGGCGAGGGCGTGGCCCGTTTCGACGGCGCGCTCGAGTTCGGTCCGCGCGCCCTGGGAAACCGCTCGATCCTGTGGGGTGCCAGCGATCCGGCGCTTCCCGAGCGGCTCAACCAGGCCCTGCACCGCGCGTCGTTCATGCCCTTCGCCCCCGCGACCCTCGACGAGCGAGCGGACGAGCGCTACCAAGGGCTCGAGAAGGCGCGCCGGACGGCCCGTTTCATGACGATGGCCTTCCCCTGCACCGAGCGGCTGCGGAGCGAGAGCCCGTCGGTGGTCCACGTCGATGGCACGGCGCGCCCGCAGCTGGTGACGCAGGAGCACAGCCCCGCGTTCCACCGGCTGCTCAGCTGCTACGAGCGGCGCACCGGCATTCCGACGCTCCTCAACACCAGCTTCAACCTGCACGAGGAGCCGATCGTCTGCACTCCCGAGGACGCGCTGCGCGCGCTGGCCGCGAGCGGGCTGCGCTTCCTGGCGCTCGGTCCGTTCCTGGTCGAGCGGACGACGTGAGGATCGGCCGGCTGCTCCATCAACCGCCGGCGCTTTCGCCGACCGGCCCGTAGATCTTGTTCCACACGTCGAACGCCACGAGGTGGCGGTTCGCCCATTCGAACGAGAGCTGCCGCGCGGTCGCGGGGGCCCCGGGCGGACGCGGCAGGTAGGGCATCGGCCATGGCCAGACCGTCGTGAGCACGTCGCGGCGGTGCGCGATCTCGGCCGGCTGCTCGGGGGTGTGGAAGAATTTCCAGGTCAGCCGCTCCTCGTCGGGTAGCTCACGAGCGCCGCCCCCCTGGGCGGCATGCGGAAACCGCTGGTACCAGCGCGGATCCACCGGCGCATCGACGGCGCGCGCGGGGCGCGCGCCCAGACAGATAGCCACCACCAGCGCCAGCAACGCGGTCGCGACGCGAGCGCGCGAC
>CAZYWA010000039.1:0-10712 GCA_964650975.1 uncultured bacterium | reverse complement strand
GGGGGGGGGTCATGGTCTCCGGGGTGGGCCGCGGGGCGCCCCCCGGGGCCCCGGGGGGGGGGGGGGGCGGGCCGCCCGGCCCGCCCCCCCCCCCCCCCCCGCGGCGCGGGGGGGGGCGCCGCGCCCCCGCGACCGCGGCTCGATCAACCCCTGCAGACCGCACGCGATCCACAATCCCCACGGCACGAACATGAGCACGATGGTGCTGCCCTTGAGCTCTTCCCAGTTTTCCTGCGGCGCCAGGAACAAGAAGAAGAGCACGAACCACAGGGCCGTGAACGTGCCGATGCGCGGGCGCAGGCGGAGCAGCCGGCCCGCTCCCACCAGTGCCGCCGCGCAAAGCACCGTGCCGAAGCACCGCACGAACACGAGCGGCAGCGTCACGACCGTCGGAAACGGGAAATGCGGAGTGCGCACCCACTGCTCGTGGAACGGGAAGTTGAGTAGCCCGTTGAAGAGGAACTCGTGACCGAGGATGCGATGAGGGAAAAACGGCCGGAAGCCTCGGTGATCCGCGAACTGCGTCGGATCGGCGAGCGGGCTTCCGAAAGCGAAGTCCTTCCATACCAGGATCGGTAGGATCCCGAGCAGCGCGCCTGCTCCGAAGAGCGTCCATGCACGCCAGCGGCGTTCGTCACTCAGCAGCCAGAACGCCACGGCCGGGATGAAGAGAATGCTCATGTCGCGAATGCCGCCCAGCACACCGAATGCGATGCCGGCCACGAACCAAGGCCGATCCGGGTGGAGGAAGAGGAGGAAGAGCAGCGCGATCAAGAGCATGCTCGGCAACCCCGCGTTGAGCGTCGCGAGCGCCAGCGTCATGGGGTTCCAGGCGACCAGGAGCCCAGCAGCCAGCGCCACCCACTCCTCGCCCGCGCCGAGCGAGGAGGAACCTCCGGCGCCGCGACGCATCTCGAGCAGGAGTCGCCGAGCGGCGAGCCAGATCAACCCAGCCGTCAGGGTGAGCCCGAGCGCGTGCCCGAAACGCAATCCCGCTCGCCCCAGAGCCAGGAATGGCAGCGAATAATGGACGCCGCCGCCGAGCCCCTGATCGTTGGTGGCGAGGCCGAAGGTGTCCGGCTGCACCAGATCTCGCGGAAGGCGCTCCGGTGCGCGTGCTCGATAAAGCGGCGTTCCGGCCTCGTCCACGTACTCGACCGCGTCGCCGGTGAGGAGCGCGGCGGGAACCGCGATGTAAGTATCCCAGTAACCCGTGAACGGTCCGCGGTAGGTGAGGAACGAAACCCCGAAGCCGATCAGCAGCGCCGCGAGTCCGGCGCGGCGCACGAATGGGTCGTCGCGTAAGCCGGGATTCGCGCTCACGGCGATCCCGCTGGCGGTCCCGGCTCACGGTTCGACGCCGCATCGCTGAGCGCACGGTCGAGCGCCACGATCGCCAGCTCGACGCAGCGCCGTTTCGACGACGGGACTCCGGCAAGCTCCCGGGCCAGGAAGGCACCGTCGATCGCCCGCGCGCGCGGCTCGTCCAGGCGCCCGGCGTTCACCAGCTCGGTGAGCATCGAAGCACCGGCGATGCAGGCCGAGCATGCCTGGGCCCGGAAACGGGCTTCCAGCGCTCCGTCCGCGCCGATCCGCAGCGTGATCTCGAGCAGGTCCTGACACACCCGGCTCTTCACCCGCCCTTCGCCGTGCACTACTTCCACGCGGCCGACGTTGCGCGGGCGCAGGAAGTGGTCGAGAAGCGTCTGCGAGTACATGCCCGGGCCCGGCGCGGTCGGATCCTCAGGCACGGCTACGCTCTCCACCGGTCCGAGCCGTCACGGTACAAGCCGGGCCGATCGATCGAGCCGGCCACCTGGATGAATCGCCACTTCCACCAGGTCGAGATCCGCGTCCCGGCGCTCGAACGTCGCTCGCTCGCCAGGCCGCAGCCGAACCGCTCGCGGCCCGCTCGGCTCCGCGCGACAGAGCGCCTCGAAGGCCCGCGTCCGGCCTGGATGCCACGAGGCGGGCGGAACCGGCATCCACTCCATCCCCTCGTGGGTCGGCACCACGAACCGAGCGCCCAGAGCACGGGCCGCGCGATGAGCATCGTCCGGGTCCATCGTGGTGCGGTGGCCGAAGATGAGCGTGCCGCCGATCGGCAGCAGCGCCACATCGGTGCGAAAGCCGCGAGCGGTTTCTTCGAACGCGGCCGAGTACCGGGCGTCGCCTCCGAAGAAGACTCCCAAGCCTCGCCACTCGACGGCGTAGTTCACCTCGGCGGGAGGCGGCCCGGTGTGCGCGCACTCGACCGCGGTGATCTCGAGCGGTCCAACCCGCGTCGACGCCCCGGGAGCCAACTCGATCCCCCGGATGCCGGCCTCGGCGAAGGCCGGCGTGGCCCCAGGACAACCGACCGCTTCGAGCCCTGGATTGCCCCGCGCGATGATGCGCGCGTCCGCCGCCGAGAAGTGATCCGCGTGCAGGTGGCTGACGAGCAGCAAGTCGACGGGTGGAAGCGCCTCCAGCGCGAGCCCCGGCCGGCGAAAAACCGGCAGGATCCTCATCCAGCTGCCGAACCACGGATCGGTGAGGACGCGAAAGCCCCCGAAATCGAGCAGCAACGTCGAAGTCCGGAGCCACGTGACCTCGAGCCGCGGCGCGGTCTGCGCCGCGGCCGTGCCGGTCATCTCCGGGCGGGCAGGCGCCGGGTCCGGAGCAGAGCTTCCGCGAACCGGGTTCAGACGACCTCGGCCGGCCGAGCCGGCGACGCGGCCCCCACGTCGTCGGCGTCGTCGAACAAGCTCTCGTCATCGCGCCAGGTGTCCGCGAACGCCGGGTCCTCGGCCGTCGCGTCGAAGTGACTGGGCGGGTGCAACGGGCAGTCCGCGGCGTGCGCGCCGATCACGACGATTCCCCGCCGCTCGCGGATCGACTGCGCCCAGTCGGCCGAGAGGAGATCCCAGAAGCGCGCGATCTCACGGAACCGCGGGCTCACGCGACCCACGGTGGCGAGCCCGACGCGCAGCCCGATGCGGATCGCCGCGAAGGCCACGCGGCCGATCACGAACTGCGTCCGCGTGATCGGCTTGCCGCCGTTCTTGCCTCCGCAGCAGGGCATCTCCACGTCCTCCCAGTCGAACCGTCAGGCCGGGTCCACCGCCGGAGCGGGCCCGCCGGCGTTTGCTCGGTGATGCGTCCGTACGCTCGCGGCCAGCTCCGCCGGATCGAACGGCAGCTCGGGGACGCCTTCCCAGTGCGGCATCGCTCGTCCACGCGTCGCGAACCACTCCGCGACGATCTCACGCGTGATGACGCTCTTGTCGCGGATGAACCGCGCCACGTTCGACTCGTCGTGATCGGGCGGCTTGTTGAAGAGCAGATAGGGCAGATAGTAGGTCAAGCCGGCGTAGCACGAGGGCTGGATCCCCACGTTCCGGCCCATGATCTGGATGCCCATCCGGAATCCGCGCCGTTTGAGCTCGGCCTGCTCGGCCTCGCGAGCGAGATCGTACACCGGGGTGAAGAAGTGGATGCCGAGTCCCGCGTAGAAGACCCGGATCAAGGACAGGCTCACCATCATCTGCTCGACCATCTCCTGCGTCGAGCCGGACGACCCATCCGCCATGTAGCGAACGCCGTTCTCCAGGCAATGGACCGCGGAGCGCGCGTGCATGGCGAGCTTGCAGCCCATGCACCAGATGAAGCCGGAGCCGTATTCTTTGTAGTTCGCGACCAGGTCGCGGGTCACGACCCGCTGCATCCACTCCTTGGTCGAGTCGAGCACGTGGACGAAGCGCTCGGAGCCGAACCGGGCGCGCAACTCTTCCACGCGCGCCCGCGACTTGCTCATGCCCGCGGTCCCGTGACCGTTGTGGTAGGTGAGCAGATGGACGCGGTCGAACCGCTCCGCGAGCAGTGCCGCCGCCATGGTGGAATCCACTCCACCGCTGAACATGAGGGCGACTTCGTGACTCACCAAGGGCCTCGACCAGCGCGATTCTACCTGAGCCCGGGCACGCCCTCGAAGCGGCACGTCATGCGATCGAGTCGGTCCCCGGCCCGAAGCGGTTCAGCAAGTGCGCCTGCATGGCGAAAACCGTAGTCCAGGAGTTGAGATCGTCGTGCTCCGGGGTGTAGCGCACGCCGCCCGACGAATCCCCGAGCTGGCCGATGAACTCGAGACCGCGCTCCACGTTGTCGCGAAACCGGTCCGGGTCGACGACGCACCAGAGCCGCACGGCCTGCGCGGTAGCGTCCGCGGCACGATCCGCCGAGTCCCCGGGCCGTCCCCACCAGCGTGGCACCGCGCCGTCCGGCCCCTGGCGCGCCGCGAGCCACGCGGTGCCGGCGACGACCGTTCCGCGAGTGGCATGGCTCGGCGCGTACCCGGCACGCTCGAGCTCGAGCATCCCCTCGACGGCGTAGCAGTGCGAGTGAAGGTAGACCGCGGCGTCAGGCCCGGGAATCCGAAAGCCCGAGCCATCGAAACTCCGCTCGCAGAGCTCCCGAGCGACGCGCCCCAAGTCGACCTCGCAATCCCACGATACGCCCCGAGCACGCGCCTTCGCGAGCACCGCGACGCTCTTGATGAGGTGCGGGCCGAATGCGTGCGACCAGCGCTCCGGACCGGACGGAGGCCGCCCGTCTTCTCGGCGGATCGAGCCCACTCCTCGCGCGAGGCACCCTGCGACGAAATCGAGCGCTCGCCGCACCAGAGCCAGCCGCGCGGCGGAGGCGCCGCCCTCGATCGTGGTCGCATCCAGCAGCGCCGACGCGCACACCGCGGTGTCGAAGGCGTACAGGTGCTCGCCGCGGCCGAAGGCACCCGTTGCGGGGTCCATCGCTTCGAAGAGCGCCTCGGCGCTGCGCCGGGCCTCGGCGAGCCACCGTCGCTCGCCGGACCGGCGGTGGAGGTCGAGCCAGCCGCGCACCGCGTAGCCGGTCGCTTCCGCATACCGGTAACCGGGCCGGCGAGGATTGCACCAGCTCCGGAGCATCCCGTCGCGGTCGCGAACCGCGGGGCTTGCAAGCCACGCGGCCATGCGCTCGACGTCCGCAAACGACGAGGGGAGCGACGGCGGCAGGGTCTCGAATCGGGCGGGGACGGCGGACGTGCTCTGCACCCTGGGATCTCCGATCGGCCTCGCGGGCGCGCTATTATAGGACGCCCCGGCCGGCGGCTCCTCCCCGCCGCCGGATCGCCCGCCTTCGGCTCGTGATGCCTCGAGCCGCTTCGGCTCCGCGGCTTCGACGTGGCTCGACCCTCGCCCAGCGGCCTCACCCTCGGAATTCACGACGGCCACGGCGCCGGGGCCGCGCTCGCGCACGACGGGCGAGTCCTCGCCGCCGTCAGCGAGGAGCGTCTCACGCGCCGCAAGCGTGAGCGCGGGTTCCCACGGCTGTCGATCGCGGCCTGCCTCTCGATCTCGGGAGCCACCCCGGACGACGTCGAACAGGTCGTCTACGCCACCCGCTGGGGGCGCGCGGGGACGCGGCTCTTCGACGGCCGCTACCGTCGCGGCGACGAGGGCGGCGGGCCGCTGGCGCTGGCCGCGCGGCTGGAGGCACGACTGGAAAATGGCAGCGCCCGGCTGCCTGGCTGGCGCGCATTCGAGGCCAGCGTGGGCCGGGCGGCTCTGGTGCGGCGTCTTGGTGAGCACAGCGGAGTTCGACGGGCGCGCGTCGACGCGATGGAGCACCACCAGGCGCATTCGCTCGCCGCAGCCTTCGGTGCGGGCTTCGGAGGCCAGCGCGAGCCGCGCAGCCGCGACTCGGCAACGGCGGAGTTGGTGGTGACGCTCGACGGATTCGGCGACGGCCTCGCGGGATCGGTGAGCGAGGTCGTGCGGGAGGGCTCGGGAGATGCCAGGCTGCGACGTATCGCCGAGTTGCCCTGGACCCAGAGCCTGGGCCTCGTCTACGGCGCGGTGTGCCATGCCCTCGGGTTCGCCGAAGGCGAAGAGGGACAAGTCACGGCGCTCGCCGCGAGCGGCGATCCTGGCCCGTTCGCAGCGCTGCTCGCGAGCGTGATTCGAATTCCGGAGCCGTGCGACGAGCTTCGCGGACCGCACGAGGCCTTCACCGTCGACCGCAAGCAGCTCGCGGGGCCGCTGCGCCGTGCGGTCGGGAACGCCGAGCCGAGCGACGTCGCGCGCGCGCTCCAGGACCGCGTCGAGGCCGCCGCTGCGCGCTGGGTGCGATCCGCCATCGCGCCGTTCACCACGGGCTCGCGGACGCTTCGCGTGGCCTGCGCCGGCGGGCTCTTCGCCAACGTCCGCCTCGCGCCGCGGCTCAAGCGGCTGCCGCAGATCGAGGAAGTGCAGGTCTTTCCCGCCATGAGCGACGATGGTCTTTGCGTGGGCGCCGCGCTCGGGGGGCGAGGACTCGGCGGGCGCCCGCAACAGCACGGCGGCGTCTACTACGGTCCGGACATCCACCCCAGGGAGGCTGCCGACTCGCTGGCGCGGGCCGGACTGACACCGGAGCCGCCGTGCGACGTAGCCGCCGCGGTGGCGCGCGCCATCGCGTCGGGGCTGACGGTCGCGGTGGTGGCGGGGCGCATGGAGTTCGGACCGCGTGCGCTCGGCCACCGCTCGTTGCTCTTCGATGCACGCCGACCCGAGCTGGCCGTGCACGTCGGACGCGCGCTGCGCCGGCCGCCTCATATGCCGTTCGCTCCCGCGGTGCTCGCCGGCGAGCTTCCACGCTGCCTCGAGGCGCCAGCCGGGCTCGAGCGAACCGCGGAGCACATGACCGTGGCTCTCGGCACCACGCCATGGATGCAGGAGCGGTATCCGGCCGCGGTGCACGTCGACGGCACCGCGCGAGTGCAGGCCGTGGACTCCGAGCGCGCCCCGCGAATGGCGCGGATATTGGAAGCGCTGAGAACCAGCACCGGACACGGAGTCGCGATGAACACCAGCTTCAACTTGCACGGCGAACCGATCGTGGCCTCCGCCGAGGACGCGGTGCGCACCTTCCGAGCCTCGGGTGTCGACTTGATGCTGCTCGGCGACTTGCTGGTGCGACGGGCCGGTGAGCCTGGCTAGTTCCGAGCCCAGCGCAACGCGAGGATGACGGCGAGAATTCGCAATCCGTTTCGCACCCGGCGGAATCCCGAACGTCCCGCGGCGCGGCGATCCCTGGTGACCCCGATCTCGCGAACGGTCCATCCGCGGCGCAGTCCGCGCAGCAGCATCTCGGTCTCGATCTCGTACTCGGTCGCGCGCAGCGCGAAGCCGGCGAGGGACGACCGGCGCACCGCCCGGAAACCCGACTGCGTATCGGTCAGTGCCGTGCCGAAGAGCACGTTCACCAGGCCCGTCATGAAGCGATTCCCGACACGGTTGATGCGACTGATCGCTCCTTCGCGGCAGGTACCGAGGAACTTCGAGCCGTTCACCAGATCGACGTCGGGGGCGAGCGCCGCCAGGAGCCGGGTGACGTCCTCCGGCGGGTCCTGACCATCGCCGTCGAGGAACACGAGGATGTCACCGCGGGCCGCGGCCAAGCCGTCGCGCAGCGCGAGCCCTTTGCCATGCGGTGATGCACGGCGGATGACTCGTGCACCGGCAGCCCGCGCGCACTCGGCGGTTCCGTCGGAGGAACCGTCGTCCATCACGAGCACTTCGCTTTCCGGCGGCAAGACAGCCGAGACCCCGCGCACGACCTCGGCAATCGCGGGCGCCTCATTACGCGCTGCGATGATCGCCGTGACGGGCACGAAGCCTCGCGCCGCGGATGATCCGGGGGCATTCATTCGCGAGAAGCGGGCTACCAATCTCGTGCGCATCGGAACCCGACGTCGTAGCTCGAAACCGTCGGCGAGTCTTGATCGCGGATCGACGCCCGCACTCCCTCCGGGTGGTCGTCCCAAGCTCCGCCACGAACGACTCGCTGCGTACCCGACGACGGCCCAGACGGGTTCCGGAAGGGGGTGCTCGCGTAGTAGTCCTTCGCGTACCAGTCCGACACCCACTCCCACACGTTGCCCGCCATGTCCAGCGCACCGTACGGGGACCGGCCACGGGGGAGCGAACCCACTGGCCGCGTCGAGTCGGCGTCACGGTCGTCACCTCCATCGTCCATCACCGCGTAGGCACGGCTCGCCGGGGCATTTCCCCAGGGATACGTGCGACCGTCCACCCCACGCGCCGCCTTCTCCCACTCCGCCTCCGTCGGGAGACGCTCTCCGGCCCAAGAGCAGTACCCCACAGCCTGGTTCCAGTCCACGCAGTTCACTGGACGCTCTTCCCGGTGGAAATTCTCCGGATCGCAGCCACCGTCCGTGACATCGCGCCAGTTGCATCCACGACCGGTGCCCGCCGCGGCGCACCCGCCGGCATCGACGCACTTGCGGTACGCCTCGACCGTCACCTCGGTGCGGTCGATCCAGAACGCGTCGAGGTGCACCTCGTGAATCGGCTTCTCATCCACGCCCCCATCGTTCGAGCCCATCGTGAACTTCCCCGCCGGTACCTTGACCAGTCCGACGTGTGCGGCGTCCACCACCGCGCGTTCCGACCCGGGACCCACGAGCTGAGCGACGCTCTCCCTTCCACCCCGGTGCTCCACGAAGAAGCGCGCCATCCCGCTTCCGGCGAGCGCTCCGAGGAGGAGCAATCCTCCGAGTGCGTACCTTCGACTTGCTCTCCCCCTGCGGAGGTGCGCCGAGTCGCCCATTCTGCCGTCCGAACCGGGGATGCCCTCTGAGGTGCCGATGGAAGTACCGGTAATATATTGACCATCGAATCATCCGCCGAAGATCGCGGGCCTCTCCTCCATCCACGTCGCAGCTCGCGAAAACATGCGGTTCTTCCGTTCCGCGTTGGTCAGGTTGACGGCGATCGCGGTGTGCCTCGTCACTCTCGCTCCCCCCGATGTGCCGGGGGCCGACCCGGGTTCGGGATCCGGTACGCAGTCCTCCGGTAGGGCCTCGGCGGACGGCGAGTGGCCTCAGTTTCGCGGGCCCAACCGCGACGGTGTCTCCAAGGAAACGGGGTTGCTGCGCGAGTGGCCCGCGAGCGGACCGCCCGTGCTCTGGAAGGCGGTCAACGCGGGCGAGGGGTTCTCGAGCGTGGCGATCAGCCACGGTCGCGTGTTCACGATGGGAAGCCGCGACGGTGGAGAGTACGTCATCGCGTACGACGTGGAGACGGGAAAGGAGCTTTGGGCCACGCGGACCGGCAAGCCCTTTCTCGTCGACAAGGTCAACGGACCGAGAAGTACGCCTACCGTGGAGGGGGACCGTCTTTGGGCGCTCGGTGCGAACGGCGATCTGTGGTGCCTGAACGTCGCCGATGGCCACTCCGTCTGGCATCTCGACATCTTCGAGAAATTCGGCGGAAACAACATTCAATGGGGGCTGGCCGAGTCGCCCTTGCTCGACGGGGATCACGTGATCGTCACGCCGGGGAGCCCGTCCGGATCGATCGTCGCGCTCGACAAGAGCACGGGCGAGCTGGTCTGGCAGTCGAGCGAGGTCAAGGACCGCGCCGCGTACGCGTCGGCGATCGTCGCGGACGTGGCGGGCGTGCGTCAGATCATCCAGTTCACGGCCGCCGCGCTGGTCGGCGTGAATGCATCGCAAGGGAAGCTATTGTGGCGGTACGAGCGCGTGGCCAACGACGTCGCCAACTGTGCGACGCCGATCCTCGACCGGAACCACGTCTTCGCGAGCTCCGCCTACGATCGGGGCGGAGTACTCCTGTCGCTGTCCGCGGACGGCTCGGGCGGCGTCCGCGCCGAGGAGCTCTACTTCACCCGCGAGATGATGAATCACTACGGCGGAATGGTGCTTCTCGACGGCTCCCTCTACGGCTACTCCAACCGCGATCTAGCGTGCGTCGACTTCAAGACCGGCGAGCGCAAGTGGCGAGCTCGCGCCGCCGGCAAAGGCGTACTGACGGCGGCGGAAGGCCTGCTGTACCTGCTGAGCGAGCAAGGCGTCGTCAGCTTGGCCAGGCCGACACCGGACGCCTACGAAGAGATCTCCCGGTTCCGGATCGAGAAGCCGCGCGCCCAAATCTGGGCCATCCCGGTGATTGCCGGAGGAAGGCTCTTCATCCGGAATCAAGACGAGATCCTCTGCTACGACATCCGGCGATGACCGCCCCGCCTTCCCGGAGGCGACGCAGCCAAGCCGCGTGAGCGGCGACCGCCTCCGGGTGATCGAGCGGTCGGTACGTCGTGTCGTGCCGACGTCGATGGCGGTGGCGGTGGCGGCTTTCGTATCGGGCAGGGCCGCGTGCTGCCTTGAGCGCTCCGCGAGGCGACGCTAACGTGCCCGCCATCCTCGAATGCGTCGGTGCCGTCGCGACTCAAAGCGAGTCCAGAAACGGTGAACAGGATGACCCGCGCAACCCATCGCTGGTCGCCGCTCGTTTCGATTTGCGCAGTCCTGGTTCTTCGGTCCGCTGCAGGCGCTGGAGACTGGCCCCACTGGCGCGGCCCCTTCTACGACGGCCGGGCGGATGCCAGCGAGGTCTTCACCCAGTCCTTCAGTCTCGCGCTCGCCTGGGTGCGCCCACTGGGGGTCGCGTACTCCGGGATCTCCATCGTCGACGGCCGGGCGGTCACGATGTACCGGGAGGACAACGTCGATTACCTCGTGGCACTCGACGCGGCCACCGGCGTAACCCTCTGGACTCGCCCGATCGACTCAACCTTCCCGGCTGATGCCAGCGACGTCGGACCCGGGACAGACCTCGGATCGGAAGGCGGGGCCAAGAGCGTTCCCGCGATCGATGCCGGGATCGTCTATGCGC
>CAZYWA010000038.1:0-25843 GCA_964650975.1 uncultured bacterium | reverse complement strand
CACCCCCGAGTCGGCTCGCGTCGCTCGCCGCGCGCCTGCGGCGCGGTGCTTCTGCGGCGACCCACAGCCGCAACGCGCTTGGGGCGCCAGTTGATTCACAAACTCAGAGAGGGTGTAGACAAAAGAAATCGAGCCGCCCGGATTACCGGCATGCGTGGCAGGAAGTCGCTCGAGCGTCCGTGCTTGGTCCTCGGAGGGCTGCGGTCCCTCGCAGCCGCAGGCGTCCATCTTGGTTCGGACGCTGCAGACGCGAGGGACCGCGTCCCTCCAAACAGCACGAGATCGCTTCCGCGGCAGCGCTCCGGGCAATGAACCGATTTTGTCCACGCCTTCTGGGGCTCCGGCCCGAAATTCACTTCTCACGCGCGGTCGCAATCCCGCTGCGGCTGTGGGTCGATGCGGAAGCAACGCGCCCAAGGCGCGCGGCGAACGCAGTGAGCCGACTTGGGGGTGGGGCCCCATGAAAATCGCCTTTTCATGGGGCGGGGGCTTGAAAAGCCCCCCGTGGAAACTCACCGGAAGAGGCGGCGGGTGATTTCGCCTTTGGCGCCGTGGAAGAGGTTCACGAGGAAGCGGAGCTGGCGCTCGCTGGAGGCGGTGTAGGGGAACCAGAGCGGCTCGCGTTTCGGGGTGATGCGGGTGACCATGACCGCCTGGATGTTGCAGTACTGGGTGTAGCCCTGCTCGGCGAAGGCGCGGCCGACGCCCGAGTACTTCACGCCGCCGAACGGTAGGCGGACGTTGAGCGCCTGGGTGAGGGCGTCGTTCACCGCGACGCCGCCGGTGCGGAAGCGTCGCACGATCCGCATGGCGCGCGCGCTGTCGCGGGTCCACACCGAGCCGGCGAGGCCATAGTCCGAGTCATTGGCGAGCTCGAGGGCGTGCTCGTCGCTGCGCGCCGACATCACGGTGAGCAGCGGGCCGAAGGTTTCCTCGCTCACCGCGGGCATCTCGGGAGTGCAGTCGGCGAGCACGGTGGGCTCGAACCACACCCCTTTGCGAACGATGCGCTTCCCGCCCGCGACGATCCTGGCGCCCATCTTCACGCTCTCCGCGATCTGCCGCTCGATGCGATCGACTTCCTGCTCCATCGTCAGGGAGCCCATTTGCGGATCGGCGCCGGAGGGCGAGATCTTCTTGGCGCGCTCGGCGAGCATTCCGACCAGTGGCTCGTAGACACGCTGGTTCGCGATCACGCGTTTCACGCCGATGCACGTCTGGCCCGCGTTGAGGAAGGCGCCCCAGGTGATGCCGTTGGCGACCCGCTCGAGCGCCGCGTCCTCGCACACGATCGCCGCGTCCTTGCCGCCCAGCTCGAGCACCACCGGCGTCAGGTGCTTCGCGGCGGCTTCCATCACCCGGCGTCCGGTGGGCGGGGCGCCGGTGAACGAGATGACGTCGACGCGCGAGTCGATGATCGCGGCGCCCGCGGCGCCGTCGCCGATCACCACCTGCACCACGCCCGCCGGAACGCCGGCCGCCTTCATGAGCTCGCCGATCAAGAGTCCGACGCGCGGCGAGTGCTCGGACGGCTTGTGCACCACCGCATTCCCCGCGGCGAGCGCCGGGATGATGTGCCCCATCGCCAGGAAGAAGGGGTAATTCCAGGGCGAGATCACCGCGACCACTCCCGCCGGACGGTAGAACACCCGGTTCGCTCGCCCGGGAAACGGGCCGGTGCGGACCTTCTTGCCCTTGTCGAGGTCGATCGCGAGCGCCGCGTAGTAGTTGCAGAAGTCCGCGACGGCGAGCACCACGGCGCGCGCCTCGAAGAGGCTCTTGCCGGTTTCGCGGCTGTCGGTGGACGCCACGTCGTCCTGGCGCTCGATCACCAGATCGCGGAGCTTGTGCAGCACGCTCGCGCGCTGCTCGGCCGCGAGCTCGCCCCAGTTGTTTTGCGCCCGGCGAGCCTCGGCCACCATCGCGCGAATCTCGTCGGCCGAGTGCGTGCGCAGGGCCTCCATCGCCTCGCCGGTGGCGGGGTTGTAGGAAGGAATCTCTCCGGGGCTTCGTGCCGCGTTCTTGGGGATCGCCATGGTGGAACGAGCCAACCGCAACGCCCGCGAACGCGTCAAGCCGAGAGCGCCGCGCCGCGAACCCGACCGGACCTGCTCTCGAACCGTCCCGGTGCTCGGGGGCTATGCAGTGGCGGACGGGAACGCGGCGCGCATTGCACTCGCGATTTCGCGGAGTGGTTTCGCGAGGGCTCCGCCCTTTCGCCATACCAGCGCGATGGTGCGGTGCGCCGCGGGCGAGGCGAGGCGGCGGACCCTGAGCCCCGCTCGCTTGGCCTCGACCGGGACCGAGAGCGCCGGCAGCAGCGTGACGCCCGCTCCCTGCGCGACCATCTGAACCAGCGTCGCGAGGCTGGTCGCCCGGAATTCGCTCTCGTGCGAGCGAGCAGCAGTGCACACCTCGAGCGCCTGGTTCCGGAAGCAGTGTCCGTCGTCGAGCAGCAGGACTTCAGTGCCGCGCAGCTCTTGCGAGGCGACCGGTCCCGATTTACGGGCCAGCGGGTGACCGGGGAGCGTCGCGAGCACGAACGGATCGGCCGCGATCGACTCGTGCTCCACGTCGCCGATGTCCGCTTCGAGCGCGAGCAGCGCGGCGTCCAGCTCGCCGGCGCCGAGCGCCATGGCCAGGCTCGCGGTCTTGTCCTCGCGCCACGCGATGGTGAGCCGCGGGAACGCACGCCGTAACCGCGGCGCCATCGCCGGCAAGAGATAGGGCGAGATCGTGGGGATGACGCCGATCCGGATCACGCCGGCGAGCGGATCGCCGGCGCGCTGGCTCGCCGCCAGCAAGTCGTCGGCGCCGAGCAGGAGCCGCCGCGCGCGCTCGACGATCTCCTCCCCGGCCGCGGTCGCGAGCACCCGCCGCCGGTCCCGCTCGAAGAGCTGAACCCCGAGCGCCTCCTCGAGCTGGGCGAGCTGGGCGCTCAAGGAGGGCTGCGAGACGTGGCAACGCTCCGCCGCGCGCCGGAACGACAGCTCTTCGGCCACCGCCAGCACGTACTGGAGCTGCCGGAGCGTGAACGGATGCGGTCTGTAGTTCATAGTAAACGACTATCACATTTTAAAGGGTGATATGTAGATGTTCTCAGCGAGCCCCATCGACGTGGTGTTCGACGCGAGGAGCGAAAAAGGCGCGAGAACGGTTGGTGGACGCGCTTCGTCGCGTCCGCCGCGCTGGATCGCGATGGAACGCTGCGGCTGCGAGGGACCGCAGCCCTCCGGAGCGAACACGCCGAGACCGGCGGCCCTGCGCTACGATCCTCGGGTGAAGCAGATCATCGAGGACGTGGTGCGCTGGCTCGAGGCCGGCGAGCCGGTGGCCGTGGCGACGCTGGTCGGCGTCATCGGCTCGGGCCCGCGGCAGCCCGGTGCCTGCCTCGCCGTGAACGGTCGGCGCGAGGTGGTGGGCTCGCTCTCGGGTGGCTGCGTCGAGTCGGCGGTGGTCGGCGAGGCCCACCGCGTGGCGCTCTCCGGAGAGCGCCAGATCCTGCAGTTCAGCTCGGACGCCGACGAGACCTTCACCGTCGCGCTCACCTGCGGTGCTTCGATCGACGTGCTGGTCGAGCCGATCCGCGCCGCCGGCCCGGCGGCGCAGGGATTCACGCCGGAGATGGCGAAAGCGCTCGCCGGCGCCTTCGCGCGCGACGCGCCGTTCGCGATCTGCACCGTGGTGAGCGGAGGGCACGCGGGCGCGAAGCTCCTGGTGCCCGCGCACGAGAGCGACGCCGCGACCGGCGGCCTGGGCGATGCCGAGCTCGATCGCGTGGTGGCGCGCGACGCGCGCGGGCTGGTCGATCACGGCGGCACGGCGCTCCGCCACTACGGTCCGTGCGGGCAGCCGGGGCTCGACGACGTCGCGGTGTTCGTCGACGTGTGCGCGGCACCGCCCGAGCTGTTGGTCTTCGGCGCGCAGGACTTCACCCGCGCGCTGGCGCGGATCGCCAAGATTCTCGGCTATCGGGTCACGGTGGTCGATCCGCGCGCGGTGTTCGCCACCGCCGCGCGATTTCCCGAGGCCGACGAAGTGCGGGTGGACTGGCCGCAAGATTTCCTGGCGCGGCGCGTGCTCGACGAGCGCGACGCGGTGGTGGTGCTGTCGCACGATCCGCGCATCGACGTTCCGGCGCTCGCCGGCGGGTTGCGCTCGAAAGCCTCCTACGTGGGCGCCATGGGCAGCCGCAAGACTCACGCGAAGCGAGTCGCCCGGCTGCGCGAGGCCGGGATCGGCGAAGCGGACATCGCGCGCATCGCGTCGCCGATCGGCCTCGACATCGGCGCGCGCACTCCCGAGGAGACCGCGATCTCGATCCTCGCCGAGGTGATCGCGCTCCGCACCGGCCGCGACGGCGCGCGTCTGCGCGACCGCAGCGGTCCGATTCATTGAAGAAGCGATGGCGGCGCCCCGCGTCGTGATCGCGATCCTCGCCGCCGGCAGCGGCTCGCGCTTCGGAGGCGACAAGCTGCTGGCGCCTCTCGCCGGGCGAACACTGCTGCGCCACGCGATCGACGCCGCCCTGGCGAGCCAGGCGGGACCGGTGATCGCCGTCGTGGGCGCCGTGTCCGGCCCTCTCGGTGCCGTGATCCCTCGCGCGGTGACGCTGGTGGCGAATCCCGAGTGCGAGGAGGGCATCGCGAGCAGCGTGCGCGCGGCCGTGATGCACGTGAACGGTGCCCGCGACATCGACGGGCTCTGCATCGGTCTCGGCGATCAGCCGCTGGTGGGAAGCGAGGCCTACCGCAGACTCGCGGCGGCGCACGCGAGCGGCGCCGAGCTCGCGGTCGCGACCTATCGCGGCGAGCGGCGGAATCCGGCGCTTCTCGCGCGCGCTCACTGGCCCGAGGCGCTGACTCTCACCGGCGACCAGGGCGCGCGCCGCCTCATGCGGGCTCACGCCGTGATCGAGGTTCCATGCGACGATACCGGCGACCCGTTCGACGTGGACTCGGCGGCCGACCTGATCGAGGCCGGCCGCCGTTTGGGAGAAGCGAGATCCCACCGATGACCCTCGCCCGCCATCCAGGAACGTCCTGGCGTGCCCACGCCGTCGCCGCGTCCTCGCTGGCGGCGGCCGCGACGCTCGCCCTCGCCACACCCGCCCTCGCGATCTCGGGCCCGCTCGCGATCGTGCACGCGCGGGTGATCGACGGCACCGGTGCACCGCCCAGCGAGAACGTCACGATCCTGATCGACGGCGATCGCATCGCCCGCATCGGTCACGAGCTCGACACCGGCAGCCGCGCGGTGATCGATGCCAGCGGGCTGACGCTACTGCCCGGCCTCATCGATTCGCACGTCCACCTCGACTCGGTGCCCGGATCGATGATCCGTCACGACTCGCCCGAGGCTTACCAGCGCCTGCGCAGCGACGAGCTTCCGGCTTACGTCGCCGCGGGCGTCACCACGGTGCTCGACGCGGGTGCGCCGAAGGATCTGCTCGCCTGGGCACGCATGCAGGTCGAGCAGACCGGCGCCGGCCCCGACGTGCTGATGCTGGCGCCCTTCCTGACGCCGCTCGGCGGCTACTTCGGCGACGCCAAGCAGCGCGGCGACACCTTCGGCAATCTGTGGGAGCCCATCGACGGTCCCGAGCGCCTGATCCACGAGCTCGATGCGGTGCGCGGCGCGCCGGGTGTGGTGGGCGTGAAGGTCACCATCGAGCGCGGCTTCGGCCCCATCGACGTGTGGCCGATCTTCGACGCGGCCATGCGCGGGCGCATCCGCGACGAGACCGCGGCGCGCCAGATGCCGGTCTTCGTGCACAGCATGTCGGACGAAGAGCACCAGCGAGCCCTCGAGCTTTCGCCGAAGGTGATGGTGCACTCGGGCTATCCGGACGGATCGCCCAGCGCCGAGACGCTGCGACGCATGAAAGCGCAGGGCGTGACCGTGATGAGCACGCTCACGGTCTACGATCTCTTGCTGGTGCGCTACGAACGCGCGCGACTCGACGATCCGCTGGTGGTGAAGCTCACGCCGAAGGTCGAGCGCGACACCGCCAACGACGACGCGGCGTGGGACACCGTCACGCGAGGAGTCGTGGATCTGAGCTCACCGAGCTGGATTCCGGACTTCGTGCGGCCACTCGCCGGCCGGTTCCTCTTCGGCGAACGGGCGTTCCACAGCCAGGTCGACCACGCGCTGCGCGCACTCAGCGCCATCCACGACGCCGGTATCCCGATCGCGCTCGGCACCGACTCCGGCTGCTGGCCGCTCCTCACCTCGATGTTCCACGGCCCGTCGACGATCCGCGAGCTCGAGCTGCTCGTGCGGGCGGGACTGAGCCCGATGGAGGCCATCGTGGCCGCCACCTCGGTGCCGGCGCACATGCTCGGGATCGATCGCGAGACCGGCACGGTGAGCGAAGGAAAGCGCGCGAACCTGGTGCTGGTGAAGGGCGATCCGCTCGCAGACATCTCGGCGATGCGACACGTGACGTGGTCGATCAAGGCCGGCGTCGCGCACACCCCCGACGAGTGGCTGGCGTTCGGGAAATCGTTCTGACGCGGGGATCTCGTTCGATGCGCTACGTGCTCGCAAGCGTCGCGGTGCTGACCGCGCTCACCACGGGCTCGATCCTGTGGAGCACCACCGAGTGCCCGACCGCCAGGCTCCGCTTCGGCACCCATCCCAACATCATGTGCCTCGAGCTGGCGTTCACCACCGAGCGCGCCGCCTCGACGGTGGTGATGTGGAGCGCGGGCGACGGTGCGATCGCGCGCACCGCGCACGATGACACGATCGGCGACTACGCGTTCCTCGCGTTCTACGGCTCGGCGCTGGCATTCACCGGGTGGAAGGCGAGCCGCAAGCTGGCACCGGGTAGCGCCTTCTACCGGAGCGCTCTGGTCAAGGCGCCGATCTTCGCGGCGCTCTGCGACGCGCTGGAAAACCAGGGGATTTTCCGCATCCTCGCGATGGGCGCCACGGTCACCTCGCCCGTGGCGTTCATGACCGGCGTTTTCGCGAGCCTCAAGTTCGCGCTCATCGCGGTGTGGATCGGCTCCGCCTTGGTGCTGGCGTCGCGCCGTCCGTCGTAGCGCGGGCTCGTTCCTCGCTCAGAACCAGAGCGGGGAGCGCGGGTTGGGCACTCGGCGAGATGCCCAGATGCAAAGCGCTGCGCCGCCCAGCTCGGCCGCCGCGAGCGGGTAGTGAATCCAGTGCGTGCCGGTGAGCGCCAACGCGCCGAGGAGGCGCGCGAGGCCCAAACCTCCGAGCATCAGCGACGAGGCGGTGAGGCCAAGCCGCACCCAGTCGCCGCGTGACGCACAGAGCGCGAGAAACGCGGCGATTCCCAGCTCGAGCCCGCCGTACCACGCGTAGATCTCGACCCGCGCGGTCGCGGTGGGAAGCTCGACGTCGACGGTTCCGAGCAACGCGGCAGGCGCGATCAGGCAACCCAGGCCGATCACCCCGAACACCCCCGCCGCGGCCATCAACACCCGCCGGGCGAGCCGCATGTTCCCCTTCATGGCAGCCGGAACGGGATCCCGATCATGCGCGCGTTGATCCAGTGGCGCACCCGCCACGGCACGAACGGTCGAATCGCCAGAAACACGGTCGCGTCGATTCCCACGGTGTAGCGAAGCCTGGGCCGCCGGGCGGTCGCCGCGCGCGCGATGGCGCGACCCACCCGCTTCGGGTTCTGCGCCAGGAACCGGAACGTCTTCATGCGCGCGTCCATGTTGGCGAGGATCGGCGTGTACGGGCTCGCGGGCGCCAGCGCGCGCACCATGCTGCCGCCATCGAAATCGGTGCCGAAAGCACCCGGCTCGACCAGCACCACGTCGATCCCGAACGGCTTGAGCTCGTACTGCATCGCCTCGGTCAGCCCTTCCACCGCGAACTTGCTCGCGTGATACGGCGCGAACACCGGGAACGTGGTGCGGCCGCCCATCGACGAGATGTTGATGATGCGCCCCGAGCGCTGCGCCCGCATCATCGGCAGGAAGGCGCGAGTGACCTCGGCGAGCCCCACCACATTGGTCTCGAGCTGCGCGCGGAACTGCGTGGCGGTCATGTCCTCGACCGGGCCGATCAGCCCGTAACCGGCGTTGTTGACCAGCACGTCGATCCGGCCGTGGTGCTCGCGCACGTAGGCGACGCTCGCCGCGATGGTCGCGGCGTCGGTGACGTCGAGCGGCTGCACGTCCACCGCCACGCCCGCCTGGCTCGCCGCGTCGAGCAGCGCCTGGCGCTTGCCGAGATTCCGCATCGTGGCGATCACGGTGAATCCGGCACGCGCGAGCTCGACGCTCGCGAGCAACCCGAAGCCGCTCGACGTGCCGGTGACCAGCGCCACCCTGGGCGTTTCCGCGCTCACGTGTCCCCCCGCAAAGGCCGAAAACGTAGCGCGGGGGCTCGTCCCCCGCCAGCGCCACGCTGCGGACGAGCTCGCGCCGAGATCCCGGGCTGCGGGGCAGTACACTCTCGCGCCATGACCGACGAGGCCAGCGTCGCCCGCTTCCCCGCGACACTCACCACCCCGATGAAGCTCGTGACCTACATCGTGGGTTACGGCGTGGGCGTGGTGCTGCCGGCGGTGCTGGCGGTGAGCCTCTACGTCACCAGCCACCGGCCGTGGCCGTTCGTGCTGCCGCTCGCGACCATCACGATCTTCGGCGTCGCGTCGCTCTTCCGGCCCCTCGCGTTCACCGTCACTCGCGACGAGCTCCTGGTCGAGCGTCCGATCGGCGCGGTGCGGATTCCACTCGAGCGAATCGCGGCGGTGACCGATGCCGAGGAGTTCTTCCGCGGTCCCACCCTGGGTCTCTTCCGGGTAGGCGGCTTCTACGGCACCTATGGACGCTTCTGGAACCGCGGCACCGGCGCCTTCGACCTCTTCCTCACCGGTCAGCCGGAGCTGCTGGCCATCCGCAGCTCGTCGCGGCGTCCACTGGTGATCTCACCGACCGACCCGGAACGCTTCGTGGATGCGCTCGGACGGCGCGCCCGGGAACGCGGCCTCTCGTTTCCGATCTCCACCCCGCCCGCCTCGCCGTAGTCCCCACGCCCTCGCCGTGAAGCACGCTGGCGCGGCGACCCTGGGAGCACGCGGCCGCTTCGCCGCCGAGGCCTAGGGCTACGCGCGCCGGAACACGACCGACAGGTTGTTGGCCGGCATCGACACGGTCTCGACGTGCGCGAGTCCAGCGCTTTCGGCGGCGCGCAGCACGTCCTCGAGATTCCGCACACCCCACGAGGGATCGCGCAAGCGCAGGCTCTCGTCGAACGCGGCGTTGCTGGGCGCGGTCGGACGGCCGCCCACGTGATAGGGACCGTAGAGGTAGAGCGGCCCACCCGGTGAGAGAATCCGCGCGGCGCCGCGCAGCAGCGCTTCGGTGGCGGCCCACGGCGAGATGTGAACCATGTTGATGCACACCACGGCGTCGGCGGCGCGGATCGGCCAGGGCTCGCGAGTCACGTCGAGGCCGAGCGGCCCACGCACGTTGGAGATCACCTCGGCGACGCGCCAAGCCTGAGCGCTGGCGCGCGACTCCGGGTCGGCGTCGCTCGGCTGCCACACGACACCCGGCAAATGCCGGGCGAAGTAGACCGCGTGCTCGCCCGAGCCACTCGCGATCTCGAGCACCAGCCCGCGCTCGGGAAGGACCCGGCGCAGCACCTGGAGGATCGGATCGCGATTGCGTGCCGTGGCCGGCGCGTGCTGGCGCGCGTCTTCGTGCTCGCCGCGAGAACCGGAGGAAATCGTCACGCCACCTCGATGGTGACGTCGAGAGGCGGCGTGCCGCGCGATTCGAACCAGAAGAGCTCTTCCTTGAGGATCCCGATCCGCGCGCGGTAGCGACCGCGGGGGAGCGCGCCCGCCTGAACGGCGATGGTCATCTCGCGCTCCTCGCTCGGCTCGAGCGCCGGCGAGAAATAACTACGGTCGCCGTCGCGAACGCAGGCGCCGGTTTCGGCGTCGAACCAGCGCACGCCCAGACCGCAGCGGCCGCGCATCGGGCCGGTGCCGTCGAGACGCTGGCCGCGAGGACCGCGCACGTTCACGCGGAGCGAGAACTCTCGGTCGTGAGACACGCGCTCCGGTACCGCGACCGGCTCGACGCCTGCTCCCGCCTCGAGCGCCGGAAGGATCTCGATCGGCCAGGAAGTGATCGCTCCGCCGAGATCGGCGAGCCAGAAGCAGCTCTCGCGCACCAGGTCCACCCGGCAGTCGTAACGGCCCGGCTCGAGCACGCCGACAGGGACCGCGATGACCACATCACGTACCTCGCCGGGAGCGAGCGGCGGATCGAAATGGACGCGATCGCACACCCGCACCGGTTCGCCGGCGCCTTCTGGCGTCCAGCGAAGGCCCACGCCGACGCGTCCCAGACCGCTGGCGCCGGCGTCGCTGCTGTCGAGAGCGCCGGTGGCGTGGCCGCGCGCCCGCACGGTGACCTCCAGGAAGTCGGGACCACACGCATCGGCCGGTGGATCGATCACCTCGAGCAGCGGCTCGCTCGCGGGCTCACCGGCGACGTCGAGCTCCCACTCGACCGGAGTCACATCGAGATGCTCGAACCACCAGAGCCCGTGACGAACCAGGTCGACCTTCACTCGATAGCGTCCCGCGCGCCGCGGCAGCACGCCGAGCAGTGTCAGCACCGGCGAGTCGCCGGGCTCGACGGTCTCGCCCATGCCGATCTGCGCCAGCGACTCGTCGATCGGCTGGCCGGTCTCGTCGAGCAGCTTCGCGACCAGGAACACCTTGCGGTACCCACGGTCGCCGGGCGGCACCCACGGCATGTCGCCGGTATTGGTGGTCCGGAGCTTCGCGACGAAGAGATCGCCGGGGCGCGCGGTGCGCGGCAGCTCGACCGGCTCGATGCGCGCATCCCACACCAGCGCGTTGGGCACCTTCTTGCCGCCTTCGATCAGCGCGTGGCGGATGCGCTCGTAGTCGGGGGAGCCGGGAACGAAGCGCTCCGAGGGAAAGCCCCGCGGCTGATCGGTGGTCGTGAACGTGAGCCGGTCGACGCCCAGCTCCCTCGCCAGCGAGCGTGCCTTCTCCATCTCCTCGTCGGAATCGTTCCAGCGGAACAGGATGTAGTTCCAGATGACCCACGGGAAACGCTGGCCGCGGCGCTCGCGCTCCTCGACGACGTCGCCGATCGCTTTCAGAACACGGTCCAATCTCCCGCGTTTCCGGTAGGTTTCGTAGACCTCCTGGGTGGCCCCGTCGATCGAGAACTGCACCTCGTTGATGCCCGAGTCGACCAGCGCCGCCACCTTTTCCGGCTTGTCGAAGTAGTGACCGTTGGTGCTGGTCCAGATCCACACGTCCGGATTCACGGTCTTCGCGTACTTGAGCATCCGGAACGCGTCTTTGTGGAGGAAGCTCTCGCCGTAGTTGTAGAAGACCATCCGGTCGATGTGCGGGCCGACCTCGTCGATCGCTTTCTTGTAGAGCTCGAAGGGCAGGAGCCGCTCGGTGCGGGTGTCGTAGACGTCGACCTCGCATGCGGGCTGCGGGCAGCGCAGGTTACAGACGATGGTGGGCTCGACGTAGAGCACCTTCGGATAGGTTTGCGGAACGAGCGGCAGGTCGGGAGGCTGGTAATCGCCGTCGCGGACCTCCATGAGCCCGCACTTGTAGCAAAACGCCGGAGGGCGGTTCTGGTGCATCCCGCCGCGCATCTGCTGAAAGCCGTCGCCCTGCCAGATCTCCATCACGGTCTGGGTCGCGATGTGCCCCATCTTGTTCTCGTTCCGGGCGTCGCCGCAGCCGCACACCACGTGGCCGTCGCAGGTGAGCACCATGGTGCGCCACGGCCACATGCAGAACATGCGCTTGCCGCGATAGCTCACGCCGAAGCGATTGAGATGCGCCGGTCCGTCGGCGTGGACTTCGAGCTGGGTGAGACTCATCGGGACTCCGGAAGGGCACGCCGGGAAGCGGGCAAACCAGGAGGTTACGCGTCGCGCGGGGTTGCGTCCAACGCTCGGGGCGCTCGGGCATGACCACCGACCTGATCGCCGAGCTCGAGCGCCGCACGGTGCTCGTCGACGGGGCGATGGGCACGATGCTGATCGACGCGGGGCTGGCGCCCGGGACCCCGCCCGAGCGCTGGGTGCTCGAGCGCCCGGACGACGTGCTCGCGGTGCATCGGGCGTATGCGCGGGCCGGTGCCGAGGTGCTCACGACCTGCACGTTCGGCGCGAACCGGTTCCACCTGGAGCGCGCCGGCCTCGCGCTGCGGATTCGCGAGGTGATTCACGCCGCGGTGTCGATCGCAAAGGAGGCGAGCGAGGGAAGGCGATGGATCATGGGAGACATCGGCCCGATCTGGTCGCCGCCCAGCCAGGCCGAAACACCGTCTCCATCCGGCCGCCGCGACGCCTACGCCGAGCAGGCGCACGGGCTGGTGAGCGCCGGCTGCGACGTGCTGCTGATCGAGACCATGACCGACCTCGACGAAGCGCTGCTGGCGCTCTCGGCGGCCCGAGCGCCGGGTGCGCCGGTGATCGTGACCATGAGCTTCGCCCCCGAGGACGAAACGGCGCCCCCCGAAAGCGTAGCGGCACGGCTCGTCGAAGCAGGCGCCGCGGCGGTGGGCGTCAACTGCTGGCGGAACGCCGAGCAGATGCTCCCCGTCGTGACCCGCATGGCGGCCGCGAGCGGCGTGCCGGTGATCGCGCGGCCCAACGCCGGGCAGCCTCGCCGGAACGCCGACGACCGGCTCGTCTACGACGAGACGCCGGAGCGCTTCGCGGCGGGGATTGCACGGATCGTCGCCGCGGGCGCGCGCGCCGTGGGCGGGTGCTGCGGCACGACACCCGAGATGATCGCGGCCGCCCGCCGCGCGATCGACGTCACTCGAGGGCGAGCGGGAGCGTGATCCGGAACGTGGTGCCCTTCCCTTCGGTACTGTCGCACTCGATCTCGCCCAAGTGCCCCTGCACGATGATGCGGCAGATCTCGAGGCCGAGGCCGGTGCCGGAGGGGCGGGTCGAGAAGAACGGCTCGAACACCCGCGCGCGAATCTCGGGGGGCATGCCGCGGCCCGAGTCCTGGACTTCGATGATCGCCGAGCCGTCGCCGAGCTTGACCCGGAACACGATCTCACCGCCCGCCTCGGTGGCCTCGACCGCGTTCTGGAGCAGGTTCCACAGCACTCGCCAGAGCTTCCGCGATGCCACGTGGCACATCGCGGGATCGGGCGCCTCGGCCGTCAGCTTGCGGGTCTGGTCGACGTGGCCGCCGCGCATGTCGTTCACGAATCCGCGCACCAGCTCGGCCACGTCGGTGCGCTCCAGCTGATAGGCGAGCGGGCGCCCGTCCGCGACCTGCATGAGCTCGCTCGAGAGATCGTGGATGCCGTGGACCGCCTGGTCGAGCAGCCGCCGGACCGGTGCGGCGCCAGGCCCGAGGTCGGCGAGGCCAGCGAGCCCCACGACCGCGGTCAGGTAATTCCGGATGTCGTGGGCGAACCCGGCGGCGAGTCGGCCGGCGAGCGCCAGCTTCTCCGCGCGCACCAGGTTCTCGCGCGCCGCGTGGAGCTCGCGAATCGTGTACTCGAGGTGGCGGTTCCGGTGACCCAGCTCCTCCAGCAGGTGGCGGTTCTCGCGCGCCAGCCTGCGGCGCTCCAGCGCTTCGGCGATCTCCTGGCGAAGCAGCACCGGGTTGCAGGGCTTGAGCAAGAAACGCAGCACTTCGCCTTCGTTGATGGCGCGCAGCATCGCTTCCGGCTCGTTGTAGGCGGTGAGCACGATGCGCACGATGTCGGGGTCGCGCTCGCGCACCCGGGCCAGGAGGTCGGTGCCGCGGACGCCGGGCATCCGCTCGTCGGTGATCACCAGGTCCACCGGATGCTCCTCGAGCATCCGCTGCGCCTGGGTCGCGTCGGCGGCGGTCAGCACTTCGTACTCGCGGCCCAGGATCACGCTCATGGTCTGACGGAGCGCCTCCTCGTCGTCGACCACCAGCAGGCGGGCGCGGGGCAGCAAGGGGATCTCGGCGTCGGTCATGGTCGCAAGGGGGAGCTGAGATCCGTGGAGCGGACCAGCCGGGTCTTCGGAGCAAGACACCGCGCGACGCGGTCAGCGACGCGTGGCGATCCTTCTTTTCACTCAGCCGGAGGCGCGCGTCAACTTCGGGGGCGGCGGTCACGCGTCCGAGCGCAGCCGCTCGGCGACGCGGAACGCGAGATCGAGCGACTGGTGGCGTTGAGCCGCGGGTCGCAGCTGGTCTCGTAGCGCAACGCCAGGTCCTCGAGACGGACCGGATCGCCCCCGCCCAGGCACTCGGTCACGTCCGCGGGCGTGAGCTCGACGTGGATGCCGCCGGGCCACACGCGCTCCGCGGCGCACGCGTCGAAGAAGGCCTCGATCTCGGCCAGCACGTCGTCGAAATGGCGGGTTTTCCGGCCGTCGGCGGTGATTTTGGTGTTGCCGTGCATCGGGTCGCAGGCCCACACCACGGGGTGCCGCGCGTCGCGGACCACGGCCAGGAGCGGCGGCAGAGACTCGCGCGCCGCGGCGGCGCCCATCCGGGAGATGAGGGTGAGCCGGCCGGGCGCGCGCTCCGGGTCGAGCAGATCGCAGAGCGCCCGCACCTGCGCGGCGTCCGCGGTGGGACCGAGCTTGACCCCGATCGGGTTCGCGACCCCGCGCAGGAACTCCACGTGGGCCCCGTCGACGGCGCGAGTGCGCTCGCCGATCCACAGCATGTGCGCCGAGCCGTCGTACCAGGCGCCACTCTCCGCATCGCGCCGAGTCAACGCCTCCTCGAAGTCGAGGAGCAGCGCCTCGTGACTGGTCCAGAGATCGACCTGGCGGAAGCGCGCGTCGCCCTCGATGTCGACGCCGCACGCGCGCATGAAGCGCAGCGCCCGCTGGATCTCGCCGGCCAGCCCTTCGTAGCGGCGCCCCGCGGGGCTCGACGCGACGAACTCGCGATTCCAGGTGTGCACCCGGCCCAGGTCGGCGAAGCCGCCGGTCGCGAAGGCGCGCAGCGAATTGAGGGTGAGCGCCGCGCGCTGGTAGCCGGTGACGAGACGCGCGGGATCGGCCACGCGGGCGGCGGCCGTCGACTCCTCGGAATTCACCATCGGGCCGCGAAACGACGGGATCAGGGCGTCGCCCACCCGCTCGACCGGCGACGAGCGCGGCTTGGCGTATTGCCCCGCGATGCGCCCGACTTTCACCACGTGCACGCCGGCGCTGTAGGTGAGCACGATGGCCATCTGCAGAATGATCTTGAGCCGGTCGCGCAGCGCTTCGGCGGAGACGTCCTCGAACGACTCGGCGCAGTCGCCCGCCTGCAGGAGGAATGCGCGGCCCAGGGCCACGTCCGCAAGCGCCGCCCGCAGCCGCTGCGCTTCGACCGGCAACACTAGTGTCGGCAGCTCGTGAAGCTCGGCGAGGACGGCACCGAGACGATCGGGGTCCGGCCAGGGCGGCTGCTGGCCCGCGGGAAACGATCGCCAGCTCGACTTAGTCCAGGCGCGAGACGTGTCCCCGGGCATCATGCGGAAAAGGTAGCAGGAACCACTCGGCCGCCGCGAAGCGTGTCCGTTTGCACCCGATCGGCACGGAGGAAATGGTGCTCGCCATGCAATCGCGCGGAACCGAAGGAGAGCTGCCGTCGGGCGGCGACGCTGCCGCGTCGCCGGACTGGCCCAGCTCGTGGCTGGGCCTCGAGCGCGGGCACCTCGAGCGCGCGTGCGACGAGCTGGGAGTGAGCCGCGTGCACGCGCGCACGCTGCTCGGGAACACTCATCGTTTGAGGCTCGCGCGGCCCTGGGAGGACCGCAGTCTGCCGGCGGCGCTGGTCGCGGCCCTGGCGAGCCGGTTTCCGCTCGCGATTCCCGAGATTCGCGACGAGCGCCGCTCAACCGAGGACGGCGCCATCAAGCTGCTGCTCGAACCCGAAGGCGGCGCGCCGCCTGGCGACGCGATCGAGAGCGTGCTGATTCCCGAAGCGGCGCGCCTGACCCTCTGCGTATCGAGCCAGATCGGCTGCGGGCGCCGCTGTGTGTTCTGTCACACCGGGCGCATGGGGCTGATCCGCGATCTCACCTCCGCCGAGATCGTGGCGCAGGCGTACGCCGTCAATCGCTGGCTCGACGCGCATCCCGAGTGGCTCGCGGCGCGCGGTTTCCGCGCCGACCGGCGAGTGACCAACGTGGTGTTCATGGGCATGGGCGAGCCGCTCGACAACGTACCGGCGGTGAGCAGCGCGGTGGCGATTCTTTCCGATCGCTCCGCCACGGCCATCCCGCTCCGCCGCATCACGGTGTCGACCGCCGGGAACCTCGACGGTCTCGAGCAGCTGGTCGCGGTCTGGCCGGCGGTACGCGTGGCGCTCAGCCTCCACGCCGTCGACGATCGGACTCGCAGCGGTCTGATGCCGATCAACGAGCGCTGGCCTCTCCCCGAGGTCACCGAGCGGTTGCGGCGGCTGAGTGAGGCACAAGGTCAGCCGATCTTCGTTCAGTACACGTTGCTGGCCGGGGTCAACGACTCCGCCGGCCACGCCGCCCAGCTCGCCGAGTGGACCCGCCAGATTCCACGGGTGAAGGTGAACCTCATCCCGTTCAATCCGTTCCCGGGCTCGCGGCTCGCGCCTCCGGACGACGAGACGGTGGCGCAGTTCCGGGCAGTGCTGCATCGCGCGGGCTTGCGCGTGATGCTGCGCCACAGCAAGGGCCGCGACATCGCCGCCGCTTGCGGGCAACTGGCGTTCGCCACCGGCGCCGCGGCGGCGCGAGCCTGATCAGACCAGTGCGAATGCGCGCACCGGAAACGTTCCGAAGCCTTTCACCTTGACCGGCACCGCGAAGAAGCGCGCGCCGCGCTCGGGCAACGCGGCGAGTCCGCGCAGATGCTCGACGATCGGCACGTCGTGGCGGAGCAGCGCCGAGTGCACGGGGCGCTCGCCGGTATCGGTGCAATCGATGTTGTAGGAGTCGATTCCCACGAGCACCGCGCCCGCGTTCACCAGCCACCGGGCGAGCTCGCCGGTCAGGTAGGGATGACCCGAGAAGTAGGCGTCCGTGCGCCAGTGCCGGTCCCAGCCGGTCTCGACCAGCACCGCGCAACCGGACACTTCGCGCTCCGAGAACGGCAGCCGCGCGATCGCGCGATCGCCGTCCTGCTCGACGCGCGCCACCAGACACTCGAGGTTCGCCAGCGAATCGAGCGACAGGCCCGCGAGGTCGCGCCCGTCCGCGTAACGATGAAACGGGCTGTCTAGATAAGTGCCGGTGTTGGCCACCATGTCGATCCGTCCGATGTGGAACTCGGTGCCCGGCGCGTAGCGCGCGCGCGACGCCTCGCGGCTCAGGTAGTCGCAGATCACCGGCGCAGGCAGCCCCTGATAGGTGACCATGCCGTGCTCCACCTCGTGACTCAGATCGATCTTCTGGGATGGCTGCATCGCGCGACGCTCCTCGGAAACGAGTATCCTGGCAGGGAAGGCAGGAACCAACCCATGAAAGCCGCATTTTCGAGGGTTTTCGTCGCTTCGCTCGTCTCTCTCGCCGCGCTCGCCGCGCCGCGCGCGGCGTGGAGCGCGGCGCCGGGTTCCAGCGGTGCGGCAGGCGCGCCGGCCGGCTCGCAACAGAACTACGTCGCGTGCGTGAACGGCGACGCCGGCAACTGCAACCCGGCGCAGCTCACCTCGGACCAGCGCACCAGGGTCGAGGAAGCGTCGCTGCAGCGCAACTACGTGGCGTGCTCGAACGGGTGGGCGTCGGGCTGCGATCCACTGCGGCTCACCAGCGATCAGAAGCGCATCGTCGACTCGGTGGCCACGCAACGCCAGATCGCGCCCTGCGGCACCAAGTGGGGGATGAGCTGCGCGCCGGAAGCTCCCACCGCGCCGCCCCCGCCTCCGCCGGCCGAGGCGCCTCGATCGAGCATCACCACCGGACCTCCGCGCTACGACCTCGACACCCAGCGCTTCTACACGACCAACGTGTACGAGGCCGAGCCGCGCTACGCGTGGTCGGGGATCGCACCGTGGCTCGTGGGCGGCGCGCTGGTCGCGGCGACGACGTGGCCGCTCTGGGCCGACTGGGACCACCACTCGAGCCAGTGGGCCTGGTCGCACGACTACTGGCGGGGCGGATACTGGAATCACTCGCACCCTTACTACCCGTACTACCCGCGCGGCTGGCCCCCGACCTACGTGCCGCGACCCGCGAGCCACCCCAGGGACAAGAGCGGCCCGATGCCGGTGCACTTCGGCAAGTCGAAGTAGACGTCGTCCCTGGCCCCCGAGCCACTCGAGCCGCGCTGGAGGGAGGCGGTCCCTCGCGTCCGGGTAGTGTCGCAGTTTGCGGTCTCCGTCTCGGACGCCGGCCGTCCGATGGCCGTGCTCGGGCACGGCTCGGCCGCGATCGAGACTCGATCGTGCGCTCGCCTCGCCTGCATTCGCCCCGCGCGATGGGGGCTCACACCCGGCGAGTGCTTCCGGTTGGCGCGGGCTCGAGCACCCTCGCACAGCCACCGGACGTCCGTCGCCCGAGCCGGCCCGAGGTGGGCAAAGTGAGAGAGTGCCCGCGTTCGCGAGCAACGGCGTTCCGACTCTCCGTCGGCACTCCGAATGCATTTCTTCGGCTCGGAGGAACCGAGCGGCGCTACGCGGCAGAAGATCTGACAGCCCCGGACCGCGCGGCTCGGTCGAGCCATGGACGTCTTCGATTCATCAGCGATGTGGGCAGGTTCCGGAAGGCACGGTGTCCTCCCCTCCGTGCATCGATCGGTTGCGGCAAGGCGTGCCGACGCGCGTAACCGGAGGGTGGAAGGAGCGCTGACGGACGCGCCCGAGCGGGCGACCGCCGTGTGCTGGGCGGCGCTGGCTCTCGCGGTTTCGATCCTCGGCTGCGTTCCCGCGGCGCGCGCCGCCGCTCCAGGCTGGCCGCGTGACATCCCCACTCCCGAAGGCGTGATCCGCGTCTACGAGCCGCACGTCGACTCGCTCGCCGGCGACACGCTCGAGAGCCGCGCGGCGATCTCGATCGTACCGATCGGTGGGAACGCCGAGCCGACCTTCGGCGCGATCTGGCTCACCGCCAAGGTGGCCACCGATCCGTCGAGCCGGATCGCGACGTTCCCGCGCGTGGTCGTGACCCGCGTCCACCTCCCCGACGCATCGGCCGACGACGAGAAGCGAGTCGCCGCGGTCATCGAAGCCGCGATTCCCAAATGGAGCTCCAGCATCCCGCTCGACGTCCTGGCGAGTGCCGCCGCGAGCGCCGCCGAGGAGCAACGCGCCGCCGCAGCCTTGCGCACCGATCCCCCGCGGATCCTGGTGTCGAAGGTTCCCGCGGTGCTGATGCTGATCGACGGCGAGCCGCTGCTGCGGCCCATCGAGGGCACGGCGCTCGAGCAGGTCGTGAACACGGACTTCGCGGTGATCCACGATCCGGCGACGCAGAGCTACTACACCACCAACGGCGATCTCTGGTACCAGGCGAACGACGTGAAGGGTCCGTGGAGCGGCGGCATCGAGCCGCCCGCCCCGGTCGCGAGCGCGGTGGCGGAAGCGAGGCGCCAGGCCGAGGCGGTACAGGGCGCCGCCGGCCCCGCCAACCAGACCCAGGGCTCCGTGGAAGTGCGGCCCGCGTCGGCTGAGCCTTCGCCGAGCGCGCCGCGCCTGATCCCCGAAATTCTGGTCTCCACCGATCCCGCCGAGCTGCTCGCGTTCGACGGCGAGCCCGACTGGGCTCCGGTCACCGGCACCGGCCTGCTCACCGCGACCAACACCGAGAGCGACGTGTTCCTCGACATCGGCTCGCGGCACATCTTCGTGCTGCTCTCGGGCCGCTGGTTCACCAGTACCTCGCTCGACGGTTCGTGGAGCTTCGTCGCCGCCGACGCCCTGCCCGCGGACTTCGCGCGCATCCCGCGCGAGGGGCCGAAGTCGCACGTGCGCGCCAACGTCGCCGGAACGCCCGAGGCGCAGGACGCGGTGATCGCGGCGCAGACGCCGCAGACCGCCGCGATCGACCGTCACGCGGCGCATCTCGACGTGGTCTACGACGGCCCGCCGCGTTTCGAGCGCATCCCGGGCACCGAGGTCGAGTACGCCGTCAACACCTCGTCCCAGGTGCTGCGGATCGGCGGGCGCTTCTTCGCCGTCGATCAAGGCGTGTGGTTCGTATCCGAGAACGCCGTGGGGCCGTGGGAGGTGAGCGACGAGCGTCCGCCCGAGGTGGACGCGATCCCGCCCAGCTACCCCGTCTACAACGCGCGCTACGTCTACGTGTACGACTCGACTCCCGACTACGTGTACGAGGGCTACTTGCCAGGCTACGTCGGCTGCTATCCGTGGGGCGCCACGGTGGTGTTCGGCACCGGCTATTACTACCGGCCCTGGTACGGGCGGCAGTTCTTCGCTCGCCCGTGCACGTGGGGATTCGGCGTCCGTTACCACCCGTGGTGGGGCTGGTCGTACGCCTACGACCCGCGCGCCCGCTTCCTGCGGGTCGGCTGGTACGCCGCGCCGTGTCCTCCGAGCGCGATCCGAATCCACACCGGCTGGTACGGCCCAGCCGGCGCGCTGCCGGTCTACGAGGCCCCGCCGATTCACACGGTCGCTCCGCCGACCTACGTGCCCGCGCCCGCCGGCAAGAGCCGCCTTCCGCCGGTCACGACCGCGAAGAGCGGACCTTACGGCGATCTCTACCATCGGCCGCAGAACGTGACGCGCATCGCGGCGGAGCCTCGCTCGTACACACCGACCGCCAGCGCGGGCGCGGGCCCGTCACAGCACTGGCCACACCACGACGAGCGTCTCGACGGCGCCGTGGGCATGCACTCCGACTCACAGCCCGGCGCGTGGCACCCGCGTCCCAACCCGTGGCTCGCGCAACCGTCCGAGCCGCCCGAGGTGCCCCACTCCGTGATGGAGCCGCCGCACACTTTCCGAGCTCCGGCGGCGCCAGCTCCGGCGCCGGATGTCTGGTCTCCCAACCGATCGTGGAGCCGGCCCGAGGTCTCCCCTCGGTCTCCCGAGCCGGTCGAGCCGCACCGCGGCTACACGATCGACGCCGCACCCGAGCGGCGCCAGGCACCGCAGGAGGCGCCACAGCAAATGCCGCGAGAAGCGCCGCGATACGCACCGCGGTACGAAGCACCCGCGCCCTCACCCGAGCCGCGGTTCCAACCTCGCGCGGAGCCTCGGGCAGAGCCGCGCTACGAGCCCGCCCCCGAGCCGCGCTTCCAACCGCGCCGCGAAGCTCGTCCCGAACCTCGCTACGAGCCGCCGCCCCGTTCGGCGCCACGCTACGAAGCTCCGCGCGCACCGCAGCCCGAACGGCGGCCGCCGCAGGTCGAGCGCGCTCCGAGCGCACCGCCCTCCGGGGGCGCGCATTCACCGGCCGCCGCGCCTTCTCAGGAGGACGATCGCCGCCGTCACCAGTGATGGCGAGCGGGCCTCCGGCTGGCATCCTGCCTCGAGCCTCTGCGCTGGCCTCAGCGATCCAGCACCTCGCGGATCTTCCGGCCGAGACTCTCCGCCGTGAAGGGCTTGTGCAGAAACACGATCCCAGGATCGAGCACGCCATGGTGGGTGATGGCGTCCTCGGTGTACCCCGACATGTAGATGACCTTGAGCCCCGGCCGCTGCGCGATCAGGCGCTTCGTCAGCTCTGGCCCGCTGCCGCCGGGCATGACGACGTCGGTCACGATCACGTCGATCGACGCGTTTCGCTCGAACACCTCGAGCGCTTCCTTCGCGTTCGCCGCGAGTAGCACCGTGTAGCTGTCGCGCTCCAGCATTCGCTTCGCCAGCTCGCGAAGCTCGTCCGCATCCTCGACCACCAGCACCGTCTCTCCCGCGGACGCCTTCCGGGCGACCGGAAGGGGTGCTTCCGTGACGACCTCGCCCCGGGGCACTCGAGGGAAATACACGGTGAACGACGTTCCTTTGCCGAGCTCGCTCTCGACACTCACGCCGCCGCCGCCGCGCGTCGCGATGCCGGACACGGTGGCCAGTCCGAGCCCCGTGCCCTTGCCGGCCTCCTTGGTGGTGAAGAACGGCTCGAACAAACGCGCCTGCACTTCCGGCGACATGCCGGTCCCGGTGTCGCTCACCGTGAGCGCCACGTAGGGTCCCCGTTTCACGGAGCCGCCGGCGCGCGGATCGTCCTCGTCGAGCTCGACGTTGCCGGTTTCGATGGTGAGCGTGCCGCCGTTCGGCATGGCGTCGCGCGCGTTCACCGCAAGATTCAGGACGATCTGCTCGGTCTGCCCATCATCGGCCTTGACGGCTCCCAGCTCGGGCGCGAGGCGCAACGCGATCGTCACGTCTTCACCGATCAGACGTTCGAGCATCTTGCGCATGTTGCCGATCACCGCGTTGAGGTCGAGCAGCTTGGGTTCGATGATCTGCTTGCGACTGAACGCCAGCAGCTGCCGCGTGAGCGTCGCGGCGCGCTCGCCGGCCGCCTGAATTCCCTGGATGTCCTCGCGGCTGGGATCGTTCGGAGCGAGATCGGCAAGCAGCAGCCCGCAGTGGCCCAGAATGGCGGTCAGGAGGTTGTTGAAGTCGTGCGCCACGCCGGCGGCCAACCGCCCGATGGCATCCATCTTCCGCGCCTGGTGATACTGCTCCTCGAGGCTCCTTCGCTCGGTGACGTCGGCGCCCGAGCTCAACGTCCCGATGACGCGCCCGGCGCCATCGCGCAGCACCTGGTTACGCCATTCGATCAGCCGCTCCCGTCCTTTCTTCGTGAGGATGGGGTTCTCGACGGCCGAGAGATCGCCCTCCATGAGATTCGCGAGCTTCTGGGTGAGCCCTTGCCGGACCCGGGGCGGCAGGCAGGTCTCGATCCAATCCCGTCCCAAGAGCTCCGCCTCGGTCCATCCCAGGAGATCGCAACCTTTGCGGTTGACCAGCGTGATCCGGCCCGCGTCGTTCAGCGCGAGCAGGATCACGTCGGCCGTGTCCAGGTAGCGCTGCGCGCGATCCTGCTCCTCTCGCAGCGCCTCGATCGCCTGCTTCCGCTCCGTCACGTCGCGGAAGTACCAGACCCGCCCGTAGTACCGGCCGTCGGAAGTACGTATCGGGGCCGAATACCGGTCGAAGACCCGGCCGTCGGTCAGCTCGACCTCGTCGTGCGACGCCTCGTCGTGGCGATCGTAGAGATGTCGTACCCGCTCCATGAAGCGCTCGGGATCGAGCAGCTTGTCGCGGACGGCCTGCAGCAAGGCCGCATCCGCCCGGGCCGAGAGGATGTCGGCGGAAATTCCCCACATTTCGGCGAAACGCCCGTTGTAGGACAGCACCTGGGACTGGTCGTCGACCACCAGAATGCCGTCGAGCGTCAGCTCGCGCTCGGTCATCAGCATCGTTTGCTGAAAGCGCGCGTCCTCCTCGGCCCGCTTTCGCGCGCTGATGTCTCGCGCCACCTTGGAGGCGCCGATGACCGTGCCGGTCGCGTCCTTGATGGGTGACGCCGCCACCGAGACGCTGATCGTCCGCCCGTCCTTGGTCCGTCGCAGCGTCTCGAAGTGCTGCACCCGCTCGCCCCGCCGGATCTTCTCCAGGATGTGCGCTTCTTCGTCCTGGCGGTCGGCGGGAATCAGCCGCCGGATCGAGGTTCCCACCATCTCGGCGGCCGAGTAGCCGAACATCCGTTCCGCGCCCTGGTTCCAGCTGGTGACGATGCCGTCCAGATCCTTGCTGACGATGGCGTCGTCCGAGGACTCGACGATCGCGGCGAGGCGGCTCGAATCGACCTGCGTCTGCCTGCGCTCGATGATGTCCGTGATCACGACCACCACCAGCGCGACCGAACCCTCCACCTCGGTCGGCTCGTACCGGACCGAGAAGTAACGATCACCGTCCGCGGTGGGCTTGCGCAGCTCGTAACCGACCCGCTCTCCCGCGAAGGCACGATCGAGGCACGGGCGGACCTGCTCCTGATAAACGCCGGCCAGCACGTCCTCGAGCCGCTGGCCGACGAGACCGGACACCGGCAGGTCGAGGATCTCGCCGTAGGTGGCGTTGGCGTACACGTAGCGGCGATCGGCGCTGACGATGACCAGGCCGACGCGCGCGTTCTCGGTCACGATCCGCAGCAGCGCCTGCTCGGGCAGGGGGACCGCACTCCCGGCTGCTGCGTCGAGATCTCGTGGGTCGTCGGTCGATGTTGGGCGGGGGGTCACGAGCTCAGTATCACCAGCCATCGCGATCGCGCTCGAACAGTGCGTCTCGCACCCACGCCAAGTCAACCGGCTTGCGCGATGCAGCGTGTCATCCGATAAATTCCGCCCCATGAGCGACGGCATCGACTGGAACCCGCAAGCGCAGCAGATGGCCGACGAGTCGATGGTGCGGAATCTCGCCGCGCAGGCGAGCTGCATCTGGCCGCAAGAAGAAGCGCTCTTCCAGCGCTACGGTCTCGCCGAGGACATCCGCATCCTCGACGCCGGTTGCGGCACTGGCGAGATCACCGGCCGGCTCGCCCAGCTCTACTCGGGCGCCACCGTGCTGGGCGTCGACATCCTCGACGACCACCTGGAGCGCGCTCGCGCGAGGCTCGCGAGCCTCGCGTCGCGAGTGCACTTCGAGAATCGCAGCATCTATCGGCTCGGCCTTCCCGATCGCAGCTTCGACCTGGTGGTTTGCCGCCACGTGCTGCAGTCGATCCCGCAGCCCGAGTCGGTGATCGCGGAGCTCGCGCGCGTGACCCGCGCGGGAGGTCGCGTCCACGTGATCGCCGAGGACTACGGGATGATGCACTTCCCGAAACGCACCCTCGAGCCCGACGAGTTCTGGCACCTGGGGCCGAAGCGCTTCGGCGCATCGACGGGAACCGACCTGCTGATCGGGCGCCACGCCTTCCGCCACTTCCGGGCCGCTGGCTTGACGGAGATTCGCGTCGACTACGTGGTGGTCGACACGCTGCGCGCGCCGCGCGAAAGCTTCGCAGCGGTCTGGGAGGCCTGGCGCGACGGCTACGCCGAGGCCGTCGCGGAGCACACCTCGTTCACCGCCGCCGAGTTCCGCGCCCACTTCGACGACATGATCGCCACCCTCCGCGACCCCAACGGCTACGCCGTGTGGCACGTCCCCGTGGTGTCGGGCCGGGTCGAGTGATGCGGAGGCCCACCGATCCTTCGGTGGGCAACCCTCGAACGCGAGCCGACGCGCTGGCGCGAGATCGAAGCTGATCGCCGTCGGAGGGACGCGGTCCCTCGCGTCCGCGGCGTTCGGTCGCGATGCGGCGCCGCGGCGGCGAAGGATCGCAGCCCTCCAACCGATCGATCGCGAACCGCACGGGCGCGCGCGCCCACGAAGCTCACGCCGCGCTGGCGGCGAGCGACAACACGCGGGCGTAGCCCTTCTCGACGCAAGCCCCCTCGAGCGCGCCGCGCTCGCGCAGCACCTGGTGCATGCGCGGGAGCTGGTAATGCGGCACCGTCATGATGAGGTGGTGCTCGAGGTGGTAGTTCACGTAGTTGGGCGCGATGAACAGGCGTTCCCACCAGCTCGCGAGCGTGGTGCGGGTGTTGCGTAGGGGATCGGCGGGATCGGGCACCATCGCGTGCTCGGCGATCGAGCGCAGCCGGAGCACGAGATGGTGCGTGGTGGCCCAAGCACCCACCCACAAGAGGTAGAGCGCCGGATGACCGGCCGCGGCGAGCAGCGCCAGAAGCAGCGCGTTGGTGACCGCGACTCCGCGCAGGTTCTTCCAGCCCGCTTCGCTCTCGCGATGACGCGCGAGCGTGAACTGGATGCGCTTCCACGCGGTCTGACCCGAGAGATCGCGCCAGATCTTGCGGCGCATGCTGGACCACGTCACCGGAAACGGCGCCGCGAGCATCAGGTCGGGGTCCTCGTCGGTCCAGTTCTTGGCGTGATGCTGCA
>CAZYWA010000037.1:0-26018 GCA_964650975.1 uncultured bacterium | reverse complement strand
GCGGGTCACCCAGCTGGTCGAGCTGATGGGTGCGTCCGACATCCAGGATCTGGTGCGCATGGCCTCGGGCGGGATCGATTACGTGAGCAAGCACCGCGCGGGCATCCACAGCTACGCGCAGAACGTGCTGGGCCTGCTCTCCGACACCGACCGCTGGAGCGCCGATGGCATCCGCTCGAAGCTGGTGTTCCTGCAGGACGCGCAGGCCGACGCCGCCCGCCTCAAGGTGCCGCTGCTCTGGATCCACGGCGCCCACGATGCGTTCGTGAACCCGGCGCGCATTCGCAGCATCCTCGAGTCGGCTCCCGCGATCGACCGGCGCTTCGTCACGGTGCCGTGCGGCCACATCCCTTCGAAGAGCTCGGAGGCGGTGGTGTCCTACGTGCCGATCGCCAGGTCGCTCTTGGCGCGCGTCGGAGTGGCCACGCCGAATCTCGCGATTCCCACCGAAGAACAGGCGACGCAGGTGTCGGGCGCCGAGTGGAGCAAGGCGCCGCGCGCGAAGCTCGCGTCCCCGCGCGAGTACTGGCGCCGCTACATGCTGGGCGCCGCCGAGGGCAGCCTCGGCTTCGACGTGCTGGCGATGACTCGCGAGTACCAGGAGCTGATGGCGCGCCAGGTGGCGTTGCTCGGCGTCGAGCCGGGCACCACGGTCCACGACATCGGCGGCGGCATGGGCCACTCGATGCGCCCCCTCTTCCGCGCCGGCGCGCGCATCGTGCTCTACGACCTCGTGCCGCAGCTTCTCGAGGAAGCGGCACGGCGCGCCGCGATGCTCGGCTGCGAGCTCGACACCGTGCCCTGGGACGCGGTCGAGGATCCCATTCCCGCTCGGCTCAGCTCGGCCGACGCGGTGCTGATGAGCCTCTTCCTCTCGTGCCTCCCCGATCCAGGCGAGACCCTGGCACGGCTCGCGAAGGCGCTGCCGCCGGGGGCGCGCGTGGTCGCGTCGAGCATCCGTCCCGACGCCGATCTCTCGGTGGTCTACACCCAGCTGCTGCACGAGATCGAAGCCGGCACCGTGGTGCCGCCTCCCGGCTACGCCCGGGAGCGTTTCGTTCGCGAGGTACGCGACTACATGAACTCGGCGGCGTGGCTGCTGCGCCTCGCCGACGAAGGCACCTTCCACTTCTACGAGGCCGACGCCTTCCGGCGCATGTTCGAGAACGCCGGGTTCCGGGTCACCGACTGCGAGCTATCGTTCGGGTCTCCCGAGCGGGCCGTGGTGCTGCGTGCCGAGCGGGTCGCGTGACCTCCGAGACCCAAGGCCAGACCTGGAGTGAGGAGCGCTCCGCGCGCATGGCGGGGGGCGTCAAGCTCTTCGGCCGCGTGGCGATCGTCATCTTTCTCGCGTTCTGGGCGGTCGACCACGTCGTCTACCCGGCGAGCCAGTTCCCGGGCGTGGTGGGGCAGTTTCTGTGGCTGCGAATCATCTGCGCCGCCGGCTACCTGCCGGTCTTGCTGCTGGTGGGCCGGGTGCGATCGCGGCGCACGCTCACCGCGATGTGTGCCTACGAGGTCTGGTGGGTGAGCCTCGTGATCTGCCTGATGCTCACTCGCACCGGTTACGAGCTGAGCCTCTACTACGCGGGGCTCATGGTCACGATGCTCGCCGCCGGGCTGATCTTCCCGTGGAGCTGGGGCGAGGCGACCGTCATCGGCGTCGGGATGACGTGCATGTACGTGGGTGTCGCGTTCGCGAATCCCCATCCCGAGTGGCGCGCGGCGGCCAACAACGCGTCGTTCATCCTCGGGGCGCTCGGCATCTCGATCGCCGCCAACGTCCAGGCGGGGCGGCTGGGTCGCAGCGAATTCGAGGGCCGCCAGGAGCTGGGCGCCGCCTACCAGCGGCTGCAGGAGCTCGATCACGCCAAGAACGACTTCATGGCCAACATCTCGCACGAGATGCGCACACCGCTGACGCTGATGCTGGGCGCGCTCGAGAGCCTGGCGTCGAGCGATACGGAAGAGCTCGACCAGCAACAGCTCGATTACGTCGAGGTGATCCGGCGAAACGGCATGAGCCTGCTCCGGCTCATCAACGACCTGCTCGACCTGGCGCGCCTCGACGCCGCCAAGGTGCGGCTCCGGCTCGAGGCGTTCGACCTGGGTGGCTTGGTGTCGGGCATCGTGACGCAGGCGGGGCCGATGGCCTCGTGGCGTTCGCTGACGCTCGACTGCGAGGTCCCTCCCGAGCCCGTCGAGGTGCGCTTCGACGAGCTCAAGATCGAAAAGGTGATCCTCAACCTGGTGGCGAACGCGATCAAATTCACGCCCGCCGGAGGCCGCATCCACCTCTCCGTGGAGCCCGACGAGAACGAGATCCGGGTGCGGGTGAGCGACACCGGCATCGGCATTGCCGAGGACCAGCACGAGCGGATCTTCGAGCGTTTCAGCCAGGTCGACGGCACCGCCACCCGCCAGCGCGGCGGTACCGGCATCGGTCTGGCGCTGGTCAAGCAGCTGGTCGAGCTGCACGCGGGCACGATCGGCGTGGAAAGCGTTCCCGGCAAGGGCTCGACCTTCACCGTCCGCCTGCCGGCCGATGCCAACGCCATCCCGGCCGAGCGCATCGACCGGCGCGTCACCGAGTCGGACACGCCGCTCGCGCGCCGCGAAGAGGACGCCGGTCTCGGCTCCTGGATCCGCGGCATCGCGGGCCGGCCCGAGTACCGCTACGGCGAGCTCTACGACGTGTCGAACCGCCGGGTCGCGGACCGCGTCGAGGCGCCGCCGCGCAGCGCCCGGGTGCTGGTGGTCGAGGACTCGCCCGACCTGCTGCGCTTCATCGCGCTACAGCTCTCGCGCGACTACAAGGTGCTCACCGCGACCGACGGCATCGAGGGATGGGAGCGCGCCAAGGAAGACATCCCCGATCTGGTCATCACCGACCTGATGATGCCGCGCAAGGACGGACACTGGCTGGTCGACCAGCTGCGGAACGGCGCCGCGACCCGGCGCATCCCGATCGTGATGCTCACCGCGCGCGGCCAGACCGAGGACCGGGTGAAGGCACGGCAGGGCGGCGCCGACGTGTTCCTCTCGAAGCCGTTCAGCGTCGGCGAGCTCAAGGCCGCGGTCGCGGCGCTGCTCAAGCGCAAGGACGAGCAGTCGGTGTCGCTGCAGCGCGAGACCGCGGCGTCGCTGGGCGTGCTGACCGCGGGCATGGCGCACGAGCTGCTCAATCCGCTCGGCTTCATCGGCAACTCGCTCTTCATCCTGAGCGAGCTGATCGACGATCTGGCCACTCCGCCTCCGGACGCGCCCAGCACGGCCGACACGGTGGAGACCGGGCGCCGGCTGATCCGCTCCGCCCGGGTGGGCGTCGAGCGCATCCAGACCCTGGTGAGCGAGCTGCGCGGCCTCGCGAACGCGGGAGCCAGTCCCGGCGTCCAGCCCACCGACCTGAACGAGGCGATCCGCTCGACGCTGCTGCTGGTGGGAGCGCAATCCACGGCAGGTCTCACCGTGCACGTCGACCTGTGCAGCGACGCCGTGGTGCCGTGTCGCCCGGGTGCGATTCATCAGGTGCTCCTCAACCTGGTGAAAAACGCGCTCCTGGCGCTGCCCGGCGGCCAGGGCCGGCTGTGGCTCTCCACGCGGCGCCGCGCGGCGCACCTCGAGATCGAAGTCGCCGACAGCGGTTGCGGCATCGCGCCCGAGCAAGTGGAACGAGTCTTCGACCCGTTCTTCACCACCCGAGACCCAGGCCAGGGAACCGGCCTCGGCCTCTCCCTCTCCCGCCAGATCGTCGAGAGCCATGCCGGCACGCTGACGCTTCGGAGCGTGGTCGGAGAAGGAACCCGCGTGATCGTCGCGCTGCCCCTCGACGGGGCGGCGGCCGCGCGGCAAAGCGGGCAAGAGGAGCGCGCCGCCTGAGGGCGCGCCTTCGAGCGAACGGAGATCGTCATGGACATCGCATTGCCCAGACCCAAGATCCTGGTGGTCGACGACGAGCTCGAGCTGCGCGACACGATGCGCCTCTTGCTCGGTCGCTCCTACGACGTGACCGCGGCCGCCGACGGAATGGAGGCGCGCGAGCTGCTCGGCGCCGGGGACTTCGACGTGGTGATCGCCGACGAGCGCATGCCGCGCCTCAAGGGCACCGACTTGATGCGCTGGATCTTCGACACGCAGCCCGAGGTCGAGCGCATCCTGCTCAGCGCCTTCGTCGATCCGGTCGCGATGATGCGCGCGATCAACGAAGGCCACGTGGTTCGCTTCCTGCTCAAACCCTGCGATCCGGCGGCCCTCAAGGTGGCGGTCGCGGACGCCGTCGGGCGCCGCCGTCTGCTGCAGGAAAACCGCCGGCTGGTGGACGAGCTCGAGACCCGCAACCAGCGGCTCTCCCAGACCGTGCAGGACCTCGAGGAAGCGCGCGGCGAGCTGGTGCGCGGCGAGAAGCTGGCGCTCGCGGGGCGGCTCGCCTCCGGATTCGCCCACGACGTGCGGAACCTGATGACGGTGCTCCTCGGTGTCGTCGAGGTCACGGAAGGATCGGACGCAGCCGCCCATTCGCTGGTCGAGCAGGCGGTGAGCGGCATCGAGGACCTGTCGAACGAGCTCCTGATGGTGGCCAAGGGCGAGACTCCGCGCTACCAGCTCGAGCGCCGCGATCTCGCCGAGATCGTGCGCCGCTTCGGGCTCGAGCTGACCGCGGTGCAGGGACAGGCCGCGCGCAAGATCGACGTGGTGGTGGACGGCCCCGTCGAATGCCGCATCGCCGAGCGCAAGATCGCGCGCCTGTTGTGGAACCTGGCGCAAAACGCGACCCGTGCCACCCACGAGGGAGACACCATCACCCTCCGCGCCTTCGTGCGGAATGGACAGGGCGTGCTGGAGGTCGAGGACACCGGCGTCGGCATTCCGCCCGCAGCGCTCACCAGGATCTTCCAGCCGTTCTTCACCACCCATTCGAAGGGCACCGGGCTCGGTCTCGAGGTCTGCAAGATCATCGCGGACGGCCACGGCGGACAGATCGAATGCGAGAGCCAGGTCGCGAAAGGCACGACGTTTCGGCTCCTGCTCCCGCTCGCGAGGGACGCGGGCACGGACGATGCACGAAGCACCGATCGGCAGCCGGCGGTCCCCGAGGAAACCTACGCCGCTGCTTGAGATTTCGAGGCATCACCAGGCGGGCTCGTCCGAGAACCAAATCCATCATCCAGGAACGGGAGGCTCGAGAATGCGACGCGTAGCGATCACCGGAATGGGCACGGTCTGCCCGCTGGGAAACGATCTGGACCAAGCGCTCGATCACGGTCTCGCCGGCGCCACCGGGATCCGGCCCGCGGACAAATACCTGTGGGGTGAATTCGGCGCGCAGATCCCGTGCCGCGTCGCGGGCATCGTGGAAGGGCTCGACGAATCCCTCTACGTGCCCAAGGAGCACATCGGTGGCTACGATCCGGCGGTCACGTTCGCGCTCGCCGCCTCGCAGCAGGCGATCGCGGACAGCGGCCTCTCGTTCACCGAAGAGCAGCGCGATCGGACCGCCGTCATCTTCGGCAGCGCGGCCCCGGGCAGCCACACGTATCACCGGGCGCTGCACCAGGCGTTCGTCGAGCGGCGCGCTCACGAGCTTTCGGGACGCACCAGCCTCAACATCTCCGGCAACATGCCGTCGGCGCTGGTGGCGCTGCGCCACGGCTTTCGCGGCCCGAACTTCGGCATCGTCAACGCCTGCGCCGCGGGATCGACGGCGATCTCGGTGGCCGCCGACACCATCCGCGCGGGCCGCGCCGACGTCGCGGTCACCGGCGGTACCGAGTCGTGCATCGGCCTGGCGCTGCTCGGCAGCATGGGCAACGCGGGCGCCATCAATCCCACCAGCGATCCGGATCGCGCCTCGCGTCCGTTTGCGATGGACCGCGCCGGGCTGATCATGGCCGAGGGCGCCGGCGTGCTGGTGCTCGAGTCCTGGGACGACGCCGTGGCGCGCGGCGCCCGCATCTACGGCGAGCTGCTCGGCGAGTCGCTCACCGACGACGCCTACCACGTGTATCACCCCGACGCCGAGGGCGAGACCTGGGCACGTGCGATCTCACTGGCGCTCAAGACCGCGAACGTGGCGCCCGACGAGGTCGACATGATCAGCGCCCATGCCGCGTCGACGCCGCGCGGCGACCTCGCGGAAACCCGCGCCATCAAGAAGGTGCTCGGCAAGGCGGCTTACGACGTCCCGGTGAGCGCCACCAAGTCGATGCACGGGCACATGTACGGCGCCACCGGAGCCGTCGAGACGATCCTGGCGCTCGGCGCGATCCGCCGCCAGACCGTGATGCCCACCACCAACCTCGATCGCGCCGACCCCGAGTGCGATCTCGACTACGTGTCCCACGGCGCGCGGCCGGTGCGCTCCGAGGTGCTGCTCAAGAACAGCTTCGGCTTCGGCGGCACCAACGCGTGCCTGGTGATCCGCGCGGCGTGAGCCCGGCAATCACTCGGTCACACCGCGCGCGCCTTCCGTGAGCGTCGAGCTCGCTTCGGCGCCCGCGCTGTCGGCGGCCGGGATCAGCACCCGCACCAGCGCTCCTCCGCCGTCACGATTCCGGGCCTCGACCTGGCCGCCGTGGTCGCCGACGGTGCGCTCCACGATCGCGAGCCCGAGCCCGGTTCCGCCCTTGCGCTTGGAATAGAACGGCTCGAAGACCCGCTCGAGATCGCCGGGACGGAACCCGGGACCCGAGTCCTCGACCACGCACTCGAGCCATGGCGAATCGCCCTGCAGGCGAGTCGTGGCGGCCACGCGCACGGTCATGCCGACGCTCGAATGGTGCGTGGCGTTGTCGATCAAGTTGTGGATCGCCCGCGCCACGCCATCCGGATCGACCACCACCAGCGGCAAGTCGCCGGGCACGTCGACCTCGAGCTTCACGCCCTTCGCGGCCAGCGCGGGCTCCGCGAGCCGTCCCGCGAGCGCCACCACCGAGCCCCAGGTCACCGCTCGGCGGTCGCGGCTTCCGGAGCGTCCGTAGGTGAGGAGGTCTCCCATCAACCGGTTGAGCCGCTCGACGTCGCCGCGTAGCCGCTCGACGTACGTGAGCGCCTCGGGGGTGAGCGGCAGCCGCGCCTCGAACGCGTCGAGCGTCGCCGAGAGGCTGAAGAGCGGTGTCCGCACCTCATGCGCGACGCCCGCGACCAGGGCGCCGAGCTTGGAGAAGAGCTCGTGGCGGCGCAGCTCTTCGGCGGCCCTCGAGGCGGACTGCTCGCTGCGCAGGCGGCGCCGTTTCTCGGCGGCGAAGTCGAGCGCCTGGGTGACCGCGTGCGGAAGCCTCGCGAGGCTCTCCTTGAGGATGTAGTCGGCCGCGCCCATGCGGATCGCGGCCACGGCGCGCTCCTCGCCGATGGTTCCGGAGACGAACACGAACGGCACCAGCGGAGCGCGCTCTTGCGCGATCTGCAACGCCTCGCCACCGTCGAAGCCGGGAATCGTGTAGTCGGAGAGGATGAGCGCGGGGGACCAGTCCTCGAGCGCCCGCTCGAACTCGGCGCGAGTGTCGACCACCCGGCTCTCGATCGGCCGGCCGATGCGCGACAGCGCGCGCAGCACCAAGCCTGCGTCCCCTGGCGAGTCCTCGAGGACCAGCACACGGGCCGCCGCAGGGTCGCGATCGGCGGATGGGGGACCGGATGGCACCGGGCTCGACCTCGTCACGACGAGTTTACCCGCGGCACCGACGCATCGCTCTGGACGCGGCGTGAGCGCGGGTGGTTTTACAGGAATCGCGATCTGCGGTACGTTTTTGACGATTCGTCAAAAACGATCGCGACGAGGTCGGTGCGTGCTCGCCTCCGATGTGGCTGCGCTCGAGTCAGGTCTGCCGGGACCTCCGTTCGGGAAGCCGGCCGGCGACCGGAGCCGTGCGCCGGAGCGGCGCACGATCGCGGTGATCGATCCCACGACCGGCGAGCGAATCGGCGAAGCCCCGGTTCACGATGCGGAAGAGGTGCGTGCCGCGGTGGCGCGCGCGCGCGACGCGCAGCTGGCCTGGGGCGCCCTGCCCGTCCGCGAGCGGGTTCGGTGGATCGCCCGCGTCCACCGGCAGTTCGTCGCCCAGGCGGACCGGATCGTCGAGCTCACCTGCCGCGAGACGGGCAAGTCGCGGGTCGAGTCGCTCAACCAGGAAGTGGTGGCGATCTGCGACATGCTCGGGTGGTACGAGAAGCGCGCGGCACGGGTGCTGGCGCCGCGCGGTCTCGATCCCGGCGTGCTGATCCACAAACGCGCCCGCAAGACCTACCAGCCGTTGGGCGTCATCGGCGTGATCTCGCCCTGGAACTCGCCGGTCAATCTCTCGGCCGGCCCGGCGCTCACCGCACTCCTCGCGGGCAACGCAGTCGTGATCAAGCCGTCCGAGTGCACGCCCCTCACCGGCATGCTGGTGGGCGAGCTGCTGCGCGCCGGGCTGCCCGATCCGGAGCTGGTGCAGATCGTGACCGGCGACGGCTCGACCGGCGACGCGCTGGCGCGAAGCGGTGTCGACAAGCTGGTGTTCACGGGCAGCATCGGCACCGCGAAGCGGGTCATGGCCGCGGCGGCGGAAACGCTCACGCCGCTGCTCCTCGAGCTGGGCGGCAAGGACCCCATGATCGTGTGCGCCGACGCCGACCTCGCGCGCGCGGCGGCCGCAGCCGTGTGGGGCGCCTTCACGAACTGCGGCCAGGCCTGCATCTCGATCGAGCGCGTCTACGTGCACGCCTCGGTGCACGACGCGTTCGTCGAGAAAGTGGTCGCCGAGACCAAGCGCGTGACGCAAGGGCCCTACACCGACAAGAAGGCGCACATCGGCTCGATCTCGCTTCCACGTCAGCTCGAGATCGTGATGGAGCACGTCGCCGACGCCGTCGCGAAAGGTGCGCGGATCGCGATCGGCGGCGAGCGCCGCGTGGATCTGCGCGGGCTCTTCGTGTCCCCCACGGTGCTCACCGACGTGGCGCCCGGCATGAAGCTCCTCGACGACGAGACCTTCGGCCCGCTCTTGCCGATCGTGAAGGTCGCGAGCGACGACGAGGCGGTGACGCTCGCCAACCAGGGCCGCTACGGCTTGAGCGCGAGCATCTTCTCGCGCGATCTGAGGCGTGCCCGCGCCATCGCCGATCGACTCGAGGTCGGCGGGGTGGTGGTGAACGACGTGCTGCTCTCCTACGGCATCCCGAGCCTCCCGTTCGGCGGCGCCAAGCAGAGCGGCTTCGGGCGCAGCCACGGCGAGGAAGGGCTCACCGAGATGTCCCGCACCAAGACCGTGGTCGAGGACCGCATCGGGCTCAAGCGCGAGTTCTTCTGGTTCCCGTACCATCCGCTCACCTACGAGATGACCAAGCTTTCGTTGCGTGCGCTGTTCTCGCCGTCGTGGCGGATCGGTTCGCCGCGGACGCCGAGGGGCGCGCCGCGCGCGTCCTGAACGCGCTTCCCGCCCTTCGTTCCAGCAGAGGAGATCGCGTGGCGATTCACTTCGAGCAGCACGGCAAGACCGCGCTCATCACCATCGACCGGCTGCACGCCAAGAACTCGCTCGACCTGGAGCATTTCGGCGAGCTGGCCAACGCGTGGATCCGATTCCGCGACGACGAGTCGCTGTGGACCGCCGTCATCACCGGCAAGGAAGACGTGTTCTGCGTGGGCGCGGACTTGAAGAGCTTCGTGCCGATGGTCACCGAGAACATCGACGACCTGGCCTCCGGCGAGAAAACGCTGGGCGGCGGGAAGTATCCCGACAACGCGCCGCTGGTCGCGGTGCTGCGCGACTTCGATCTCTACAAGCCGGTCATCGCGGCCATCAACGGCACCTGCGCCGCGGGCGGGCTCGAGATGCTGCACGGCATGGACCTGCGCATCGCCTCGGAGAAGGCCCGGTTTTGCGTCGCCGAAGCGCGCCGCGGCCTCTTCCCCGGCGGCGGCACCACGGTATTCCTGCCGCGCCACATCGCGTTCGCGCACGCCATGGAGATGCTGCTCACCGCCGACTACATCGACGCGCAGCGTGCCTACGACTTCGGCATCGTGAACCGAGTCGTGCCGCACGATCAGGTGGTCGAGACCGCGTTCGAGTTCGCCGACAAGATCAACAAGAACGGCCCGTGCGCGATCCGCGCGATCAAGGAATCGGTTCTCACCGGCCTCAAGAAGCCGCTCCAGGACGCGATCAACGACGAGCTCTTCTTCGCGGCGCGGGTCTTCGCCACCGACGACGCGATGGAGGGCCCGCGCGCCTTCGCCGAGAAGCGGCCGCCCGAATGGAAAGGCCGCTGAGATGGATTTCGCTTTCGACGACGACACCAAGCTGCTCTGCGAATCGCTGCGCAAGTTCCTCAAGACCGAGGTCCTGCCGCTCGAGGAGAAGCACAAGGCGCTGATCGACGGCGGCAAGATGTCGGACGAGGTCGCGCGGATCGGCGCCGGCATCCGCAAGAAGGCCGTCGACGCCGGATTCTACACGGTGCACCTCCCGAAGGAGCTGGGCGGCGCGGGTCTGCCGTACGTGACCACCACAGCGCTCCGCGAGGAAATCGCGATGTCGGGCTCGGTGATCCTCGGGCTCTACGTGATCGGCGATCCGCCGTGCGGCCCGACACCGCTCCTGATGCTCTGCAACGACGACCAGAAAGAGCGATTCCTGAAGCCGCTGGCGCAGGGCGACAAGACCACCTGCTTCGCGCTCACCGAGCCCAACGCCGGTTCGGACATCTCCTCGATCCAGAGCATGGCGGTCCGCGACGGCGACGACTGGATCTTGAACGGCACCAAGATCTACATCTCGAACGGCATGCACGCGGACTTTTTCCAGGTGTTCGCCCTCACCAAGAAGCCCGGCCCCGGCGAGGACGCGATGTTCGGCTGCATCTCGCTCTTCATGGTGGACGCCGATTCTCCGGGAATCGAGCGCAAGCTCATGAAGTCGATGGGCGGCGACGATTTCCAGGCCGAGATCACCTTCCGCGACGTGCGCGTCCCGGCGAAGAACCTGGTGGGTGACGAAGGCTTCGGCTTCCTGGGGGCCGCTCAGTGGCTGTCGGGCGAGCGGCTGATGATGGCGATCCAGGCGGTCGGTCTGGCGCGCTTCGCGCTTCAGCTCGGCGTCGAGTGGGCGAAGACGCGGGTCGCGTTCGGCAAGACCATCGGCAAGAATCAGGGAGTGTCGTTTCCGCTCGCCGACTGCGCGACCCAGATCGAGGCCGCGCGCTGGCTCACCTACCGCACCGCGTGGCTGCTCGATCAGGGCGAGACCGCGATGACCGAGCTAGCGATGGCCAAGGTCTTCGCCGCCGACGTGCTCGGGAAGGTGGCGGATCAGGTGCTGCAGACGCTGGGCGGCATCGGCTACATGGCCGAGCATCCGATCGAGCGCATCTACCGCATGGCGCGGGTGTTCCGGATCGGCGGCGGCACCAGCGAGATCCAGCGCCGCCTGATCGCCAAGGGGCTGGGGCTCTGAGCGTGACGGCCGAGCTCGACCTGAGCGGCATCCGCAGCACGCCGCCCGCGTGGCGGAAGTGGCGCACCTTCGTGGCGTCGCCCGGCTCGGTCACGATGGCCACCTTCACCGACGCGCTGGCCGAGGTCTACGAGGACCGCAGCGCCTTCCTCCTCGACAAGCCGATCGAGGCGAGCTGGTTCAGCGGCAACGTCATCTCGTATCGCCAGCTCAATCGCTTCGTGCGCCGCGCCGCCGACCTGCTCGCGAAGCTCGGCGTGAAGCACGGCGACCGCGTGGCCCTCGCCACCTCGAACCGGATCGAGATCGCGATCGTCGAGTTCGGCGCGCAACGGCTCGGCGCCGTGCCAGTGCCGATCAACTACATGCTCACCCAGGGCGAGATCCGCCAGCTGGTCGAGCGCTGCGGCGCGCGCGTGATGGTGACCGACCGCAGCGTGTTCGACGGCACCATCCGCGACGTCGCGGCCCTGCCCTCGATCGAGCGCTGGGTCATGGTCACCAACAAGGCGACACCGGCGGGCGTGGACTCATTCGATGCGCTCATGAGCGCCGCGAGCGAGGACCGTGCGCCCGCGCTGGTCGCGTCCGACGATCCCGCGGTGATCTTCTTCACGGCCGGCACCACTGGCTTGCCGAAGGGCGCCGTGCTCACCAGCGGTGGGCTGATGAGCGGGTTCCTCCGCTACGCGCGGATCGCCGCGCTCACGCCCACCTCGACTTCGCATCTGGCGCTCCTGGTGATGCCGCTCGCGCACACCGGCGGCCACCAGAATCTGCTCATCCAGCTGGCGCTGGCGCGGCCATGCCTGGTCATGGGCCGCTTCGACCCGGCCGCGATCCTCGACTTCATCGAGCGCTATCGCTGCACGATGTTCGCCGGCATTCCCGCGATGTACCGGATGCTGCTCGAGGCAGGGGCCCGCGAGCGCGATCTCTCGTCGATCCGGGTGTGGGGCGGCGGCGGCGATGCGTTTCCGGAGGAGCTGGTGCGCACCTTCCGCCAGCTGACCGCACGGCAGACAGGGCCCTTCCGCCACGAAGCGGCGTTCATCACCGGCTACGGCCTCGCCGAGACCGCGGGGCAGGTGTCGATCTCGATCACGCCGTTCCTCGCCGGCGGCGATGCGTGCGTCGGCTTCTTCCTGCCCGGCGTGAAATGGCGGCTGGTGGACGAGAGAGGACGCGACGTTCCCAAGGGCGAGGTCGGCGAGCTGTGGGTCAAGACCCACGGGCTCATGAAGGAGTACTGGAACGACCCCGAGGGCACCGCGAAGGCGATCACCCCCGACGGTTGGTTCCGGACCGGCGACCTCTTGAAGCGCGGCGGCCCGTTTCGCGCCCACTTCGTGGCGCGCGAGAAGGACATGATCAAGGTGGGCGGCTACAGCGTGTTTCCCGCCGAGGTCGAGAAGGAGCTGGCGAGCCATCCGGACGTCGAGCGCTGCGTGGTGGTGGGACTGCCGCACGCCACCAAGGGCGAGTTGCCGGTCGCGGCCGTGGTGCGCCGCGACGGCGCGCACGCCACGGAGGACGAGTTGCTCGCGTGGAGCGAGCAACGGATCGCGGCTTATCGCCGCCCGCGCCGCGTGGTGTTCCTCGACAGCATCCCCGAGAATTTCGCCATGAAACCGCTCAGGCTCCACGTGAAGAAACAGCTGCTGGAAATGGGCGTGGTCGCCGAGTCGCGCGCCGATCGCGAACGGAGGCCGGCCGCATGAGCCGACACCCACTGAAAGGAACCCACGCGCTGGCCGGTGTCGGGCTCTCCCGCTTCGGCAAAGTGTGGGGCACCAGCTGCCTCGGCTTCACGCTCGAAGCGTGCAAGAACGCGATCGAAGAATGCGGCATCACCCGCGACGAGATCGACGGCTGCCTGGTGTCGATGCCCGCGATCATGGGCGAGCAGCACGGCTGGTCCACGCGAGTCGCCGCGCATCTGGGTCTCGAGCCGCGCCTCGCCACGACGATGGACATGGGTGGTGCGACTCCCATCGGCATGATCCAGACCGCCGCGCTCTACATCGAGGCGGGCATGGCGAACGCGGTGATCTGCTGCTTCGGCATGCAGAACAACCCGCAGGGCGTCGTACCGCAGCTCTTCGGCAGCCAGTTCGCGATCCCCTACGGCGACATCGGCGCCATCACCTTCATGGCGCACGTGGCGCGCCGCCAGATGCATCTCTACGGCTACTCGAGCTCGCAGTATGGAGAGATCGCGTCGGCGTTCCGGTATCACGCGTCGATGAACCCCGCGGCGCAGAAGCGCGAGCCGTTCACGGTCGAGGATCACCAGCGCTCGCCGTGGATCGTCGAGCCGATGCATCTGCTCGATTGCTGCCTCGTCACCGACGGCGGCGGGGCGGTGATCGTGACCAGTCTGGAGCGAGCGCGCGACTTGAAGCAGCCGCCGGTGGTGATCGCGGGCGCCGGGCAAGAGCATGGCGCCGAGATGATCTTCCCGGTGCTGCCCAGGAACGAAACACCTTCCGGCGCGCGCGCCGCGCGTTCGGCCTTCGCGATGGCCGGCGTGCTGCCACACGACGTGGACGTGGCGATGCTCTACGACGGCTTCACGCCGCTGGTGATGCACGAGCTCGAGGCGTTCGGCTTCGCCAAGCACGGCGAGGTCGGGCCGTGGGTCGCGACCGGAGCGCTCAGGCTCGGGGGCGAATTGCCGACCAACACGCACGGTGGATTGCTCTCGGAGGGCCACCTCTTCGGCGTCGGCCACATCGCCGAGGGCATGCGCCAGGTCCGTCGCACCGCAGGCCCGAGGCAGGTCGAGAACGCCGAGGTGGTGTTCGTCACCGGCTTCGGCGGCGCGCCCCACGAGGCCCCGCCGACGCTCAGCTACGCCACCCTCGTGTTGACGCCGGACCATCGCTGATCGGAGCGAGCACGTGTTCACCATCGACAAGCCACTTCCCTCGCCCTCCGAGGACACCGAGCCCTACTGGGACGCGACCCGCGATGGGCGCTTCGTGATTCCCGCCTGCGCCGCGTGCGGGCATCGGTTCATGCCGCCCGCGAAGGTTTGCCCCAAATGCCTATCCGACCAGGTGAGCTTCCAGCCGGCGAGCGGGCGCGGGAAGGTGTTTTCGTGGATCGTCGTTCACCGCCCTCAGCACCCGGCCTTCATGGAGGACGCGCCCTACCCCGTGGCGATCGTCGAGCTCGACGAAGGGCCGCGCCTGCACGGCCGTCTCGAGGGCGATCTCTCTTCCGCGAGCGTCGGCGCGCCCGTCGAGGTCACCTTTCAGAAGATCAACGACCAGATCACCTTGCCGAACTTCCGGCTGGTGACCGGTACGTAAAGGATCAAGACACCATGGACTTCAACTTCACGCCCGAGCAGGAGGCTTACCGGCAGATGATTCGCGCGTTCGTGAAGCGCGAGACTTCACCGGAGCTGGACCGCGAGATCGAGGACAACGAGCGCTTTCCCGAAGAGCTGATGCCCAAGCTCGCCGCCACGGGGATTTACGGCGTGTGTTTTCCCGAGGAATACGGCGGCACCGGCGGCAACGCCGTCGATTTCGCGCTGACCGTCGAGGAGCTGGCGTACGGCAGCGAAGCTGCCGCCGCGTGCTACCTGCTGCCGGTCTTCTTCGCCGGGCAGATGGTGTTGCTCAACGGCAGCGAGGAGCAGAAGAAGAAATACCTGCCGCAGATCATCGCCGGGAAGCTCAAGGGCTGCTTCGCGCTCACCGAACCGGGCGCGGGCTCGGACGCGGCGGCGATCGTCACCAAGGGCGTCGCCGACGGGCCCGACCACTTCGTGATCAACGGCTACAAGCACTACATCTCGGGCGCCGACGTCGCCGACTACATCATGACGTGCACCCGTACCGACAAGGATCGCTACAACGGCATCACCATCTTCATGGTCGACCGGAAGTCTCCGGGCGTCTCGATCCGCAAGGTGCAGAAGCTCGGCTCGCGCTGCATGAGCCTCTGCGAGATCACCTACGAGAACGTGCGGGTGCCGAAAGAGATGATCATCGGCGGTCCCGAGGCGCTCGACCGCGGCTGGTACCAGATGATGTCGAGCCTCGACATGGAACGGATCATGGTCGCGGCGTCGCACGTGGCGCTGGCGCAGAAGGCCTACGAATCGGCGCTCGAGCACGCCAAGGTCCGCGAGCAGTTCGGCCGCGTGATCTCGAAGTTCCAGGCCATCCAGTGGCAGCTCGTCAACATGGCGATCGACCTCGAGGCCGGGCGCAACCTGGTCTACAAGGCCGCCTGGAAAGCCGCATCCGGCGATCGCATGTCGGTGGAAGGCTCGATCGCCAAGGTGTTCTGCACCGAAATGGCGGCTCGGGTGACCCAGTCGGCGATGCAGGTCGTGGGCGGCCAGAGCTACTTGATGGAGTCCGATCTGCAGCGGTGGACGCGCATGGCGCTGCTCGGGCCGATCGGCATGGGCACCAACAACATCCAGCGCATGATCATCGCCACCGGCCTGGGATTGGTGTGAGCCGGTTCTGGGAGAGACGCGGTCCCTCGCGTCCGTAGCGCCGATCACGCGACGGGCGCGAGGGACCGCAGCCCTCCTGGTAGCGCGCTCGGTAAACGGGGCAACAGAGAACGCCAGCGGAGGAGGACTCGTGGGTTGCATGGACGGAAAAGTCGCCATCGTCACCGGTGGCGGGCGTGGCATCGGACGCGAGGAGTGCCTGCTGCTCGCGAGCGAGGGGGCCAGAGTCGTGGTCAACGACTTCGGCGGCTCGATCGACGGCTCGGGCGGCGACGTGACCCCCGCTCAAGAAGTCGTCGAGCTGATCCGCTCGAAAGGCGGCGAGGCGATCGCGAACGGCGAGAGCGTCTCCTCGTTTCAGGGCGCCAAGAGCATCGTCGACGTCGCAGTGAGCACGTTCGGCCGCCTCGACGCGCTCGTCAACAACGCCGGCATCATCCGCGACCGCATGCTCTACAACATGAGCGAGGAAGAGTTCGACGCGGTGATCGCGGTCCACCTGAAGGGCCACTTTAACTGCGCGCGCTGGGCCAGCAGCTACTGGCGCGACGAATTCAAGAAGGGCAACGCCGGCACCCGCCACATCGTCAACACCACCAGCGGCGCGGGCTTGATCGGGAACCGCGGCCAGACCAACTACGCCGCGGCCAAGGCCGGAATCGCGATGATGACCCGCGTCTGGGCGATGGACCTCGAGAGCTACGACGTGAAGGTGAACGCGATCGCACCGCTGGCGCGAACGCGGATCACCGAGGCCACCTTCGGCGATTTCTCGTCGGACGATGGCGGCTTCGACATCATGTCGCCCGCCAACGTGGCACCGCTCGCCGTGTTCCTCGCCTCCGATCTCTCGAGCGGGATCACCGGCGAGGTGTTCGGCATCCGCGGCGGCGATCTCGATCGTTACTTCACCTGGAGCAACCCCAACGCGATCAACAAGGACGGCCGCTGGACGCCGACCGAGATCGCGGGTCGGATCGGAGAGCTCTTCTGATGCCCAAGCGCGAACTGATCGGCAAAGAGACCGAGGCGACCACTGTCGTCATCGACCCGGAGAAGAGCAAGGCCTTCGCCAGGGTGGTGGGCGAGCTCGATCCGCTCTACCACGATGAGGCGGCCGCCAAACGAGCCGGTTACGCGAACGTGCTGGCGCCGCCCACCTACCCCATCGCGTTCATGGCCGAGTCCATGAACCCCGAGCTCTTCTTCGAGCTCGAGCTCAACCTGCCGTCGATCGTCCACGGCGAGCAGGAGTTCCTCTATTTCCAGCCGATCGTGACCGGTGAGGAGCTCACCATGAAGGGCCGGATCGCGGACATGTGGGACAAAGCCGGGCGCAGCGGCATCCTCGATTTCGTGGTGATGGAAGCCGCGGCCAGCGATCGCAACGGAAAGCCCGTCTACACCTCGCGCATCACGCTGATCTCGAAGCGCGCCACCGAGTGATGGAGGAGCGATCGATGGCCGACTATCACGCTGGACAGGAGCTCACGCCCTTCGCGGCGGGTGAGATCACGCGCGAGTTGATCACCGCGTATTCGGCGGTCTCGAACGATCCCAATCCGATGCACACCGACGAGGAGCTGGCCCAGGCGATGGGCCACCCCACGGTCTTCGCGCAGGGAATGCTGGGCATGGCAATGCTCGCGCGACACCTGCAGAGCGTCGCGGGCCTCGGGAAGATCCGGCAGATCAAGTGCCGGTTCCGGACCATGACCTGGCCCGGCGAGACGATCACTTGCCGCGCGAAGGTGACTGCAGTCGACGAGACCGACGGCAAGACCCTGGTGCGCTGCGAGATCCGCACCGAGAACCAGAACTGCGAGCCCAAGGTGCTGGGCGACGCCACCTTCGAGGCGTGATGTCGTCGCAAGGCCGAACCGGCTTGGAGGGTCGTGCTTCGTCGCGACCGCAGCGCACGATCGAGATGGACACTGGCGGCTGCGAGGGACCGCAGCCCTCCCGAACCACGATTGTTCCCGTCAGTTCGGATCGGAGATGACCCCATGTTCCCGGTAGATCGTCGTCGCGAGCCCGTCCTCGTCGGTTACGTCCGCACTCCCTTCGGGCGTGCCGACAAGAAGAAGGGTCATCTGCGCAATCAGCGGTCTGACGACCTGGCGATCCACCTGCTCCGGGCGATGACCGAGCGCACCGGTGTCGCGCCGAAGGACGTCGACGAGGTGATCCTGGGCGCCGTCGAGCTGGTCGGCGAACAAGCCCACCCCGCCAGGAATGTCGGCTACCTCGCCGACTTCCCCGTCGAGGTGACCGGCCTCACCGTGGAACGCGCCTGCGTGACACCGATGTCGGCGATCCACATCGCCGCCATGAGCGTCGTGAGCAACATGGGCGATTGCTACATCGCGGGCGGTCTCGACAGCATGACTCACCTGGCGATCCCGGTGATGCGTGCCGACATGGACATCTTCGAAGTCATCAACGAGCCCGGCACGCTGATGTCCACGCAGAACCCGAACCCCAAGCTCTTCGACAAGGTGAACCCGATGGAGCTGACCGGCGGCGTCGCCGCCGAGCGCATGGCGGTGCTCTACGACCTCTCTCGCGAGCAGATGGACCGCTGGGCGCACCAGAGCCACGTGCGCGCCGTCGCGGCCCACGAGGCCGGTCGGTTCGCCGACGAGATCGTACCGATCGAGGGAGTGCTCGACGACGGCACTCCGTTCCTCATGGACCGCGACCAGTGCCCGCGCCCCAACTCCAGCTACGAGAAGATCGCGAGCCTGCCCACGCCGTTTCAGCTCGAGGGCGGCCGGGTGACCGCGGCATCCGCGTCGGGACAGGCCGACGGCGCGGCCGTGGTCATGGTGATGGCGCGCGAGATGGCCGAGAAACACGGCTTGCGCCCGCTGGCCACGATCCGTGGTATCGCGGTCGCCGGATGCGACCCCACCAACCTCGTGTACTCGGCGGTTCCCGCGTCGAAGAAGGTGCTCGCGAAGACCGGGCTCGTTGCCTCGGACCTGGGTCTGATCGAGTGCAACGAGGCGTTCGCGTGCGCACCGATCATGGTGATGAAGGAGCTGGGCTTCACCGACGCCGAGCGGGTCAACCCGAACGGCGGCGGCTGCGCGCTCGGCCACCCGGTGGGCGCGACCGGCGCACGGCTGGTCGGGCACCTGGCACTCGAGCTCAAGCGTCGCGGCATGCGGTACGGGCTGGCGACGATCTGCGGCGGCTTCGGACAGGGCGGCGCGACGGTCGTGGAGGTCGAGGCATGAGCGTACGGCGGCTGCTGCTCGCGGGTCTCGGTGCGGGCCTCATGGCGGCGGCGAGCTCGATCCAACCCGCGCTCGCAGAGACCGGCGACGCCGCCGTGACCGCACAGCCGAGCGAGGGCGACGCCAGCTCCGCCGACATCGGCGATCCCAACCCCACCCTCGAGCTCACGCCCGAGGTGTCCTTCTACACGGGCGACGCGCTGCGCTCGTTCACGGCCTTCGGCGTGAGCCTCACGTACCGGTTCTCCGCGGCGTGGTGGGTGCAGCTCGAGGGCATCATCGGAGAGCTCAAGCTCGATCCGGACACCACCCTCGAGATTTCGAACAACGACACGTTCCGGCTGATCGACGGCGGGCTGGTGTGGAACCTGCCTCTCAGGCTCGGCATGGACCCCGATTCCTGGTACGCGGACCTCTACACCTCGGTCGGACCGGGCTGGGTGCACGCCGGCCACGAGGATGCCGTGGGCGGATTCATCGGCGGCGGCATGACCGTGCACACGCCGACCCGCTGGCTCGGCCTGCGCGCCGACCTCAAGAACCTCTTCTACAGCCTCCACAACCACGGCGGTCAAGACTTCAACTCCGACCTGGAGATCGCGCTCGGACCGATCTTGCAGATCTGACGACGCCGAGGGAGGTCGCTCCATGTATCGAGGCATTCCGGCCGTCGACGCCGACGGTCACGTGATCGAGCCCGTCGACCTCTGGCAGCGCTACATCGATCCCGAGTTCCTCGATCAAGCGCCGCGCTGCCGCGGTGCCATCAGCGTCGAGGTGTGCGGCCACCGCATGCCCGACGTCGTGGGCTGGCAGGAGTCCTACGACGATCCGCGCCAGCACACCCAGGAACGCTTCCGCTTCGCGGCGGAGCGCGGCTACGACCCGTCGAGCCAGCTCGAAGCCATGGATATCGAAGGCTTCGACATGGCGGTGCTCTACCCGTCACGGGGGCTCTTCGCGGCATCGGCCGACGGCATCCCGCCCAAGCTCTCGGGTGCGATCTGCCGCGCCTACAACCGCTGGCTCTCGGAGTTCTGCGCGACCGACCGGAAGCGCCTCCTGGGCGCCGCGATGGTCGCGTTGCACGATCCGGGCGTCGCGGTGGCCGAGGCGGTGCACGCGATCGAGGTGCTGGGCCTCCGCTCGATCTTCCTGCGGCCCAATCCGGTCAACGGCAAGACCATCGACCATCGTGACTTCGACGAGCTCTACGCCGAAGCGGAGCGGATGGGCGTACCCATCGCGACCCACGAGGGCGCGGGAGTCCACCTCGACGAGTACGGGCGAACCCGCTACGACAAGCTCTTCAAGATCCACATGGTCAGCCACGCGGTCGAGGCGATGGGCGCCTGCATGGACCTGATCGTGGGCGGGGTCCTCGCACGGCATCCGCGGCTCAAGTGCGTGTTCCTGGAGGCCTCGGCCGGCTGGGCGCCGTGGTGGCTCGAGCGCATGGACGAGCACTACGAGGGCTACCACGGGCAGCGCGAATGCCCCGACCTGAGAATGCTCCCCAGCGAGTACTTCAGGCGCCAGTGCTACGTGGCGGCCGAAGTCGACGAGCGCGCCGCCAAGTACGTGATCGACGCCTTCGGCGACTCGAACCTGGTGATGGGTAGCGATTACCCGCATGGTGACGGGAGTTTTCCAACCGCGCTCGCCGACTTCGTCGCGGTCGAGACACTCTCCGACGAGGCCAAGCGCAAGACCTTGTGGGACAACCCGGTGCGGCTCTACAACCTGCACGCCGAGGCTGCGGCGCTCGGCAAGCCGGTACCGCCGGCGGCCGGCTAGGCACGCGGAGCCCGCCGTGCAGGTCGGGGTCATCGGGCTCGGCAACATCGGCGGCGGCGTGGCCGCCAACCTGGCGGCCGACGGCCACGCCGTCCTGGTGCTCGATCGCGATCCGGCGCGCTCCGCACCGCTCGCGGCGCTCGGCGCCACGGTCACGGCCGATCCGGCGGCCGTGGCTCGCTCGGCGGAGATCACGTTCCTCTCGCTGCCGACTCCCTCGATCGTCGATTCGGTCGCGGCCGCGTGGCTCACCGGCGCCGAGCGCGGCTCGATCCTGGTGGATCTCTCGACCAACGCTCCCGCGTCGATCCGCGCGTTGGGCGCGCGCGTCGGCGCCGGTGGATGTCATCTCCTCGAAGCACCAGTCACCGGTGGCGCACCGGGTGCTCAGGCGCGAAAGCTGGTGTTCATCGTGGGCGGCGACGCGGAGGTGTACCAGCGCGTTCGGCCGCTCTTCGAACGGCTCGGCCGCGCCAGCTTCCACATGGGGCCGCTCGGCGCAGGAAACACCGCCAAGCTGGTCAACAGCCTGATCGCGTTCACCACCACGTGGGTGTCGCTCGAAGGATTGAGCCTCGCGGCCGCAGCAGGAATCGAGCTGCGCACGATCATCGACGTGGTCCGCACCGGCGGCGCCAGCAACTTCTACGTCGATCGTGTGGTGGACGGCCTCGACCGGCGCGGCCGACCGCCGCAGTTCACCATCGAGCTCGCCGCCAAGGATGCGGCTCTCGTCACCGATCTCGCGAACGAGCTGGGCGTGCCGGCGCCGATCGCGGCGCGAATCGCGAGCGGGCTCGCCGCCGCGACCGAGGGCGGCCTCGGAGCACGCGACTGGTCCGACCTGGTCGAGTGGATCGAGCGCCAATCCGGCCGGCGCCTGACTCTGGGCAAGGACCAAGCGGGCTGAGTCTTCGGCTCGAGCGCTATTTTGGACTCGTTGCGATGGAACCGCTCGATCGAATCCATCGATCCGGAGTGCGCTGGCGGCCACACCCGAAGTGGTATTCGCGCTGCTCTTCGCGCGCGCACGGCACCGCCCGGCCGGACTCCGACTGGGACGTGGCGGTCTATCTGAGGGACGGGCTCGATGCGGATCGGCGCTGGGAAGTGCGTTCGGGCCTCGTGGCCGCGCTCGAGCCGGCGCTCGCGCTCGATTTGATCGTGCTCAACGACGCTGCACCACTTCTGGCCCACCGTGCGCTTCAGGGCCAACTGCTCGTGACCGCGATCGCAACGCCTACGTGCGGTTCTTCGTCCGCACGCTGGGCGAGTCGGAGGACGAGCGCTACCGGGGGAGCATCCAGGCGCAAGCACTGCGACGCCGCTTCGAGCAGGCCGCCGATGGTCGGCCCTGACGTCTTCCACCGCCGGCTGGGGCGGCTCGCGGAGTTGCTCGGCGACCTGCAGGATCTCACTCACACGGAGCGCGCCACCTACCTCGCCGACCGGCGGTTGCGCGCGCAGGCGGAGCGCTGGCTTCACCGAGATCGACCACCAACGAATCCACGGGGCGTTGGCACACCACCTTCACGAGCGGAGGAGCTTCGCAGCATCCGTCGCCACCGCCGCGGCCTCGGCTCGATGAGGGCGCGTAGCGAGCCAGCAGCGAGCTCGAAGTCGGTCAGCGCGGCGCCCCGGGAGCTCGAGTGGCGGCCGCGGGCGCCCGCTGGCTGTCGTAGCCGGTCACCGATAGCGCACCCTCGCGCTCGCTGGAACACGGGGGCGTGCTTCCATCGATCTTCTCCCGTGTTCAAGGTCACCGGGGGATCCCCGGTCGCAATCCACCGACTTCCGTGCCCTCACTGCGCCGGCGGCGCGGGCGCGGGCTGGCAGTCGTAGCCCGACACCGCGAGCGAGCCCTCGCTCGGGCTCGACGACGCCGGCAGCTCGAGCTCGAACTTTCCCTTGGCGCCGGCCGCCAGCGTCTCCGGTGTGACCTTGGCGCTCGGCGGTGGCTTCGCCTTCGGGTCCTTGGTCGCCGGGGAGATCGACACCACGATGCCCGACGCCACTCCGGGCCCGTCGTTTTGCAGCTCTCCGCGCATCGTGGTCGTCCCGCCGTTCGAGTCGGTGGTGGGCGTTCCCGCGAACTTGATCTCGCAGTACCCGCTTCCCGTGATGGGGCTCGCTTCGTGCGGCGCCTCGCACGAGGTGATCTCGCGGCTCAGCATCTCCTTCCCGCCGCCGTGAGCGCCGACCCCGGTCCAGCTCGCCGACACCGAGAATTTCGCCTTCTCACCGGGGCCGATGTCGGGTGGCTCCGTCGGGACCGCCTGGTCGTCGACCACGAAGTCGTCCTTGGCGCCACGAATCTGGAACCGGACCCGCGCGCCCTTGGCGACGGCGTCGCCCGAGTTCTCGATCGTCCCCTGGAAGGTGACCTTGTGGGCGGCGTTGTCCTGACTTCGCTGCGGCGTGCCGACGTCCTGCAGATGGCACTTGGTGGTCGCCGTGTCCGCGGGCGGCGCGGCGTCCTCGGCTCGCGCGACGCCCGCCAGCAGCCCCGCTCCCGCGAGGGCCACGCAGCAGGCCCGGCTCGACACTCGGTTCATCGCTCGTCTCATCGTCCCCTCCTGGATCCTCGATCGACGTGGGTGCACCGCGAGCTCATTTCGGTTGACCGAGTATCGGCTCCGCGGCGTTCAATGCCTGGACCGCGGCTGGAATCCCGGCGTAGCAAGCGGTCTGGATCAGCACCTCGATCAGCTCGGCACGCTCGATCCCGAGGTGCAGCGCGCCGGCGAGATGCGCCTTGAGCTCGTCGGTCTTACCGAGCGCCGCGAGCTGCGCGACCGTCACCAGGCTACGGCTCCGCAGGTCGAGCCCCGGCCGCGACCAGACCTCGCCGAAGCAACTCTTGGCCACCCATTCGAAAAACTCGGGCGCCAGCTTCGCGGCGGGCGAGCTCCCGGGACCCAGCGCGCGCTCGCCCCAGAGCTTGGTCTTGATCTCGTTCCCCTTGGCGAGACGATCGCTGGACTCGGTCATCGTCCCTCCGCCAGCCGCTCGCGCAGCTTGAACTTCTGCACCTTGCCCGCGAGCGTGCGTGGCAATTCGGGCACCACCTCGAGGCGCTCGGGGGTTTTCTGCCTGGCGATTCCCGCGCTGCGGAAATGCTCGGTCATCTCGTCGAAGGTGAGCGGGTCGGATTCGTTCCGCACCACCACGCACGCGCACACCCGCTCGCCGTAGCGTGCATCGGGCATCGCCACGGCGGCCGCCTCCATCACCTTCGGGTGCGCGGCCAACACTTCTTCGACCTCGCGAGCAGAGATGTTCTCGCCGCCGCGGATGATGATGTCCTTGATGCGGTCGGTGATCGCCAGGCAGCCGTTGCCGTCGATCACGCCGACGTCGCCGGTGTGGTACCAGCCATCGGCGTCGAAGGCCGTGTTGTGCGCCTCGTCGCGATAGCCGACGCACATGTCGGGGCCGATGGTGAGGATCTCGCCGGGCGTGCCCGCTGGGACCTCGGCACCGGCGCCATCGACGATGCGAAGCCGCACGCCGAGCTGCGGCCGCCCGTCGGTGTGCGCTCGCCACTCGACCGGATCGGCCATGTAGGCCTGGGTGATCGAGGGGTGCTCGGTCGAGCCGTACGAGCGAAACGAGAAGATGCCGTGCGCCGCGGCCTTCTCGATCAAGGCCGGCGGCACCCCGGCGCCGCCGCAGCCGAAGAGCCGGAGGCTCGAGAGATCGCGCGTCGCCAGATCCGGATGATCGAGCATCCCGCTCAGGAAGAACGGCGCGCCGCCCGCCTTGGTGGCGCGATGGGTCTCGATCAGCTCCAGGCACGCACCGGGATCCCAGCCGTCCATCATCACGATCTTCTGGCCGGTGATCGCGGCGAACAGGAAGTTCGAGAGCAGGCCGGCGATGTGGCCGGCGGGATTCGGCGAGACCATCACCTCACGCCCTTCGACGTCGTCGGTCGACGCGAGCTGCGCGTGAACCTCCGCCAGCAGCGAGTTGTGCGAGTGCAGCACGCCCTTGGGCTCGGCGGTGGTGCCGGAGGTGTAGTTGGTCACGTGCACGTCGTCGGCGTCGATCTCGGGCCATGGCCAGCGATCGTGGCCCTTGGCCTCCAGATCCTCGAACGCCACCGCGCTGGCCGGACGATCCTCGCCGACCACGACCCACGTCAATCCGGGATGACGTTCCGGATAGGCACGATCCGAGTAATCGATGCCGCCCCACACCGACGGCGAGACCATCGCCTTCGCCTTCGACGAGCGCAGGATGTGGTCGACCTCGGTGCGGCCGTAAACGTGGATGATCGGCAGCACCACCAGACCGAGCTCCACGCACGCGTGATAAACGACGCCCGCCTCGACCCAGTTGGGCATCTGCGCCGCGACCACGTCGCCGGCGCGCAGGCCGAGGTCGTGAAGGCTTCCGGCCAGGCGACGGCCACGGCCGTGCATCTCTCCGAGGGTGGTCTCGCCCGAGCGGAACCACGACCACACCACCACCGGCCGGTCGCCCCAGCGCTCCACCGCCCGCTCGACACGGTCGCGCACCGTCTCGCGGCCGTAGAAGCCCTCGTCGTACCAGCGCCGGGTGAGGGAGGTTCGCGTTCCGCGCATCGCGCGATCCTAGCGGCGCCCCGCCGTGCCCGCAACGAGAAAGCCGCGCAATGCTTCCAGCAACGCGACCGGGTTCTCGATCATCGGGACGTGCCCCGATCCGGGGATCTCGATCGAACATCCGTCCGGCAGCACCTCGTTCACCATGCGCGAGACCGTCGCCGCGCCCAGCATCGGAGAGTCTGCGCCACGCACGACGAGCGTGGGACAGCGGACCTGGCCCAGATCCCGCCACAGCGCGGCCTCGCCTTGCTCCGCCCACGCCTTGCGATCGAAATCGGGCGCGGCCTTCGCCGGTTGCACGCCTCCGGGCGATCCCTCGGCGCCGCGCTTCTTGGGGCGCCAGAAGAACGGGTCGAGACGCGGCTCGAACCGTCCGTCCTCGCGCTCGCGGAGCCAGCGGCCCGCGCGGCGCGCCCGGAGGTCGGTGCGAGCGCGCGTATAGACGCGCGCGCGCAGCGCCGCGTAGTCC
>CAZYWA010000036.1:0-26044 GCA_964650975.1 uncultured bacterium | reverse complement strand
CCTCCAGGATCTGATCCGGATGGCCTCCGGCGGCATCGACTACGTCGCGAACTACCGCGCCGGCGTCCGGCACCAGGTGCGCAACATCCTGGGCGTGCTGAGCGATGCCGACCGCTGGTGCGCGGACGGCTCGCGGGCCGGATTGCTCGTGATCCAGGACTCTCAGCGCGACGCGTCGCGGCTGCGCGTGCCGCTCATGTGGGTGCACGGGCGCTACGACGCGTTCGTGAACGAGCTGCGGATCCGCAGCATCCTGGCCTCGGCTCCCACCGTCGATCGCCATCTGGTGGTGGTGCCGTGCGGGCACGTGCCCACCAAGAGCCACGAGGCACTGCTCTCGTACCTTCCGGTCGCGCGCTTCGTGCTCGCGGCCACCGGCGTCGAGAGCCCCGCCGTGGCGGTGCCCAACGAACGACTGGCGGCGGCGATCGCGGCCGAGGAGTGGGCGCGAGCGCCGCGCACCGAGCTGGCCTCGCCGCGCGACTACTGGCGCTCCTACATGCTCGGCTCGAACGAGGAGAGCCTGGGGTTCGACGTGCTCGCCATGACCCGTGAGTACCGGGAGCTCATGGACCGCCAGATCGAGCTCCTGGACTTGCGCGAAGGCTCGGTCCTGGCCGACCTCGGCTGCGGTCTCGGTCATTCGGTCGCCGCGTTGCGACGCCGCGATCCCGTTCCCGGCCTCCGGGTTTGGCTCTACGATCTGGTCCCGCAGCTCCTCGAGGAGGCGAAGCATCGCGCGGATCCGCTGCTGGCGCTCGAGACCTTCGAGTGGGACGCGGAAGCCGACGGCCCCCCGGCTCTCGTGGAGCACGCCGACGCGGTTCTGATGAGCCTGTTTCTCTCCTGCGTCGCCGACCCCGCGACGATGGTCCGCGAGCTCGCCGGGCGGTTGCGCCGGGGCGCGTGCCTGGTCGCGTCGACGTTCCGTCCCGACGCGGACTTCTCCCAGGTCTACGTGACGCTGCTGCGCGACATCCGGAACGGCGTCGCGTCGCTACCGAGGGGTTACGACGAGGATCGCTTCCTGCAGGCGGTCCGCGAGTACATGAATTCCGCCGCCTTCCTGCTGCGGCTCTTCGACGAGGGACGCTTCCGCTTCTTCGAGGCCGAGGAGTTCGCGGAGCTGTTCGCGGGAGCGGGGCTCACGGTCCGCGCCGTGGAGCGGACCTTCGGTGCGCCGCCCCGCGCCGTCGTGGTGCGCGCCGACAAACCATGAGCGACACCCCGGAAGAGCTGCCCGCGTGGGCCGACGAGGAAATGCAACGGGTGCGGGCCGGTGTCCGGCTCTTCGCGCTGGTCGCGATCGTCATCTTCCTGGTCTTCTGGATCGTCGATCTCATCATCTACCCGGAGTCGCGGTATCCGGGCATTCCCCGTGCGTTCCTGGCGCTCAGGGTGCTGTGCGCGCTCGGTTATCTGCCGGCACTGCTCGCGATCCGGCAGGCGCGCGATCGCGCCCGGCTCACCACGATCGGGTGCCTCGAAGTCTGGTGGGTGAGCGGCATCATCGCCGCGATGCTGGCACGCACCGGCTACGAGCACAGCCTCTATTACGCCGGCCTGGTGCTGGTGGCGATGGGCATGGGGCTGGTCATCCCGTGGACCTGGAAGGAATCGCTTCTGGCCGGCGTGGGCGAGGTGGTGATCTACGTGCTGGTGGTCGCCGCCAACGGGCGGCGCGACGTGCAGTTCGCGCTCAACAACACGTTCTTCCTGATCGGCGGCGTCGGCATCTCGCTCGCGGCCAACGTCCAGTCGGGACGCATGGCGCGAGCCGAGTGGGCGGCACGCCAGGATCTGGCGCGCGCCTACGAACAGCTTCGCGGCCTCGACCGGCTGAAGAGCGACTTCATGGCGAACATCTCGCACGAGATGCGCACGCCGCTCACGCTGATGCTGGGAGCTCTCGAGAGCCTGGGCTCCGCAACGGAGGCTGGATTCGGCGACCGTCCGCTCGAGTATCTGGACGTGATCCGGCGAAACGGCCTCAGCCTGCTGCGACTCATCAACGATCTGCTCGACCTGGCGCGCCTCGAGGCCGCGCAGGCGCGGCTGCGCCTCGAGGAGGTGGACCTGGTCGAGCTGGTGCGCGGCATCACCACCCAGGCGGGACCGATGTTCGCGTGGCGCTCGCTCGAGCTCGAGCGCGACGTGCCCGAGACACCGGTGATGGCGTCGGTCGACCGGCTGAAGATCGAGAAGGTGGTCCTCAACCTGCTGTCCAACGCGATCAAGTTCACGCCCGAAGGGGGACACATCCGAGTGGCGGTCCGGCAGCTCGAGACCTCCATCGAAGTGCAGGTGGAGGACACGGGCATCGGCATACCGCCCGAGCATCACGAGCGCATCTTCGAGCGCTTCAGTCAGGTGGACGCGACGGCCACTCGCGCGCGCGGCGGCACCGGCATCGGCCTGGCTCTGGTGCGCGAGTTCGTCGAGCTGCACACCGGCTCCGTGACCGTCGAGAGCCGTCCCGGCGAAGGGTCGCGCTTCACCGTGCGGCTGCCTCGCGATACCTCCGCGATCCCGGAGGACCGCATCGATCGCCGCCAGGTGCAGGCCGACACGGCGATGGCGCGCCGCCACGAAGACGTGGGGCTCGGCGCCTGGGTGGCGACCATCTCCGAGTCGCCCGAATACCGCTACGGCGAGCTCTACGACGTCGCCGACCGTCGCACCGCCGCGCGCATCGAGATGGGCCCGCGCAAGGGCACCGTGCTGGTGGTCGAGGACTCGCGTGACCTGGCGCGCTTCATCGCGTTGCAGCTCGCGTCCGAATACAACGTGATCACGGCCGCCGACGGCGAGGAGGGCTGGGAGCGGGCGCGCTCCGACCTGCCGGATCTGGTGATCACCGACCTGATGATGCCGCGCCGCGACGGCTTCTGGTTGTGCGAGCAGATGCGCATCGATCCCGTCACGCGCCAGGTCCCGATCATCATGCTCACCGCGCGCGGCCAGGCCGAGGACCGCGCCCAGGCCCGCGAGCACGGCGCCGACGTCTACATGAGCAAGCCCTTCAACGTCCGCGAGCTGCTCGCGGCCATCGCGCGGCTCATGAAGCGGAAGGAAGAGCGCGTCGCCTCGCTCACCAGCGAGACGTCGAGCGCGATGCGGGTGTTCACCTCGGGCCTCGCCCACGAGCTCTTGAACCCGATCGGCTTCATCTCGAACGCCGTGTTCGCGCTCGACGAGATGCTGAACGACATGATCCGCACCGGCAACACCGCGCGTCTCGGCCCCACCTGCCTCGAGCTCTTACGCTCGGCCAACGTGGGGCTCGAGCGAGTCCAGTCGCTGATTCGGGACCTCCGGTCGGTGTCGGAAGCGAGCCCGGACGTCGAGGCGGAGCCGGCGGACCTGAACGCGTCGATCCGCTCCACCGTCACGCTCGCGGGCGGTGCGTCGCTCTCGAGCGTGCGCTTCCATCTCGACCTGTGCGAGGACGCCACCGTGGTGTGCCGGATCGGCCGCATGAACCAGGTGTTTCTCAACCTGGTGAAGAACGCGCTCCTGTCGCTGCCGTCGAACGGCGGCGACGTGTGGGTGCGCACCCGCCGCGCGGATTCGCAGCTCGAGATCTCGATCGCCGACAACGGCGCCGGGATCACGCCGGAGAACCTGGATCGAGTTTTCGATCCGTTCTTCACGACCCGCGAGCCGGGCCGCGGCACCGGCCTCGGGCTGGCGCTCTGCCGCCGCATCGTCGAGGAGCACGGCGGCACGCTGGGCCTCACCAGCGTGGTCGGCGAAGGCACGCGCGCCACGATCCGCATACCCCTCGCCGAGTGGCCGGCCGAGTTCGCGCGCGCGTGATTTTTTGCGTGATTCCGCGCCGCGGCTGCGAGGGACCGCAGCTCTCCACCGGAATCGAGATGGATCGCCGTTCGGAGGGACGCGGTCTCTCGCGTCCGTAGCGTCCGATCGGGGATTACCTGCGAATCACCGCAGCAGTCCGGGTTTCAGCTTCGCCAGCCCCGCCAGCGCGCTCTGCGCCGCGTGGTAGCCGCACATTCCGTGAACTCCGCCGCCCGGCGGCGTCGATGACGAACACGAGAAGATCCGCGGATTGGGCGTCGAATAGGGATCGATCCGCGCCACGGGCCGGGTGAAGAGCTGGAACACGTCGGCGACCCCACCGGTGATGGCACCGCCCACGCAGTTGGGGTTCATGCGCTCGAAGTCCGCGGTGCGCATCGCGTGGCGAGCCAGGATCCGGTCGCGGAAGCCCGGCGCGAAACGCTCGATCTGCGCCTCGACGGCGGTGGTCCTGTCGACGTCCGAGCCCGCGGGCACGTGGCAATACGCGTAACCGGTGTGCTTCCCGGGCGGCGCGCGGCCGGGATCGAACTGGCTCTGCTGCACCACCATCACGAACGGCCGTTCGGCGTGCTGGCCGCGCCACATCGCGGCCTCCGACGCCGCGATCTCGTCGAGCGTGCCGCCCACGTGCACGGTCGAGGCGACGAGGCAGCTGGGATCGCGCCACGGGATCGGTCCATCGAGCGCCCAGTCGAGCTTGAAGACACCGGGCCCGTATCGGTAGCGGCGCAGCCGGCGGATGTAGCCGGCGGGCAGCGCACGTTCGCAGACCGACGCGAGCTGGCGCGGGTCGGTGTCGAAGAGATAGACGCGCGCGGGCGGTAGGTCGCTCGCCGAGGAAACCGGCGCGCCGGTACGGATCGTGCCGCCGTGCTCGCGCAGCAGGCTCGCGAGCGCCGTGGTGATCGCGGCCGAGCCGCCCGCCGCCACCGGCCACTCGACCACGTGCCCGGTCACCGCGAACAGGAGCCCCACGGCCGAGGTGAAGAGCTGCGAGAGCGGCAGGATCGAGTGAGCCGCGCAGCCGGCCAAGAGGGCCCGCGCGCGATCCTCGCGAAACTGGCTCCTCGCGAGCCACGTCGCGGGCCGCCACGCCTTCCAGCCGAAGCGCGCCAGGAGCCATGGATCGCGCGGGATGCCGAGCGGCCCGAGCGCGTCGCGGAGCAGCACCTCCGAGCGCCGCCGGAACGGCTCGATCAGCGTCCGGTAGCTCTCGGCGTCGGCGCCGAGCCCGGCGCAGGTGCGATCGAGCGAGCGCCACAGCATCACCGCGGGCGCGCCGTCGAGCGGATGCGCAACCGACGCTTCGGGAAACACCCACCGGAGACCGTGCTCCGCGAGCGGCAGCTCCGAAAGGAACGGCGACAGCACCCCCATGGGATGCGCACCCGAGCACACGTCGTGGTGGAACCCCGGCAGCGTGAGCTCGGCGGTGCGAGTGCCGCCGCCGATCGACTCGTGGGCCTCGAGGACGCAGACGCTGGCACCGTTCCGCGCGAGCACCACCGCGGCCGCGAGCCCGTTCGGCCCCGAGCCGACGACGACCGCGTCGAAAACCTCACCGCTCAAGGGCTCTCCCCGGGCGGGCCAACGGTCCTCGGAGCGGGTGAATCCATCCACTGCACTCGAGCGCTACGGACGCGAGGGACCGCGTCCCTCCGAACGACAGCGATGGCAGTCGGAGGGCTGCGGTCCCTCGCAGCCGAAGCGGACGATCGCATCCACCGGCCGTGACGCACTTCCCGGTCGGAGGGCCACCGGTCCCTCGATGGCGGAAATCCGTTCGACGGCGCTGTGACGTAGAATTGCCGCTACCCACCATGAGCCCGGTCAGGACAAACCTCTCGTTGCCGACTTGCGCGGCTGCCTTCGCGCTGCAGCCGGCCGGCGACGCCGGCGGCTGAGCGCGCCTGATCATGCTGCAACCCAAGCTACCCCCCTACGACATCCGCGAGTGGAAGGCGAAGCCCTTTCCCGTGCGGATGCGCATGATCTGCGAGGCATGGGCCACTCAAGGGTACGGTACGCCCCCGGCCATCTACACGGTTTACATCTTCAAGATCGCGCTGCTCTACGTGGGTGGCTGGTGCTTCTTCTGCTCGTTCACACCCGGCCTCGGGAGTTGGCGCGCCATCGCCTCGTGGGCTTTCTCACCGATTGCGTTCCAGAAAGCCGTGCTCTGGACGATGGCGTACGAGGGTCTGGGCCTCGGCTGCGGTAGCGGGCCCCTCACGGGGCGCTACGTGCCGCCGCTCGGGGGAGTGCTCTATTACCTGCGTCCCGGTACCACCAAGCTGCCTTTCATTCCCGGCATTCCGCTCTTCGGCGGCAACCGCCGCGCGCGGCTCGACGTGGCGCTCTACGTCGCGCACTACGCGTTCATGTTGCGGGCGCTCATGGCACCGGCGCTCACTCCGGCGCTCCTGGCACCGACCTTCGTGCTGCTGCCGATCCTCGGCCTCACCGACAAGACCATCTACCTGATCTCGCGCGCTGAGCATCACTTCACGGCGCTGGTGTGCTTCGCGTTCGCCGAGTACTGGATTCCCGGCTGCAAGGTGCTGTGGCTCGCGATCTGGTGGTGGGCGGCGACCTCCAAGCTCAACCGGCACTTCCCATCGGTGGTGTGCGTGATGATGAGCAACAGCCCGGTGGTGCCGGTGTGGTTCCGGAAGAAGCTCTACAAGAGCTTCCCCGACGATTTGCGGCCTGGGCCGCTCGCGGAGGCGATGGCGCACGCCGGCACCGTGACCGAATACACGTTTCCGCTGGTGCTGCTCTTGAGCCACGGCGGCTTCGTCACCGCGGCGGCACTGGTGGTGATGCTCGGTTTCCACACCTTCATCACCAGCAACATTCCGATGGGCGTGCCGATCGAGTGGAACGTGATCATGGTCTACGGTGCGTTCTTCCTGTTCGGTCACCACGCCGATGCGAGCGTGCTGACGCTGCGCTCGGCGCCGCTCACGCTCACCGCGTTCCTGTTCGTGGTGCTCTTCCTGGTGCCGCTGGTCGGGAACTTCGTGCCGTCGCGGGTCTCGTTCCTGTCGTCGATGCGCTACTACGCGGGGAACTGGGGCTTCAGCGTGTGGCTCTTCCGCGGGAAGTCGGTCGAGAAGCTCGACCGGCTGGTCAAGGTCTCGCCGCTCTTGCGCGACCAGCTGCGCGTCATCATCAAGGAAGACGACACCATCGACGCGGTCATGTCGCGAGTGCCCGCGTTCCGCTCCATGCACCTGCACGGCCGCGTGCTCCACGATCTGGTGCCGCGCGCAGTCGACGACATCGACGCCTACGAATGGCTCGACGGCGAGATCATCGCCGGCCTGGCGCTGGGCTGGAACTTCGGCGACGGCCACCTGCACGACACCCGGCTGCTCCGCGCCATCCAGGAGCAGTGCCACTTCGAGGACGGCGAGCTGCGCGTCATCATGATCGAGTCGCAGCCGATGCTGGGCTCGAGCATGGCCTGGACCATCGCCGACGCCGCCCGCGGCGTCCTCGAGACCGGCGAGACCAGGATCTCGACCCTGCTCGACCGCCTACCGTGGCCGGCCGCTACCTGACCGCACCGGATTCAAGCCAAACCCCGCGCTGCGGCGTTTTTCGTACCGATCCGGGTTAGAGTCAGGGCGCGGACGCAGCGGCATCTCGCCGGGCGCGAGCCGCATCCCACTCCGAAACCGGAAACCCATGGCGACCACCAAAAAGCCCGCCAAGCGCGCGGCCTCGAAACCCTCCCCCCGCCCGCGCAAGGCCGCAGCACCGGCAACACCGGCTGAAACCGCACCGACGATCGTCGCACCTCCCCCGCCTCCGGCACCGCGGCGCGCGGTCTTCATCGACGTCGAGAACACCTCGAGCGAAGCCGATCTCAACCGGGTGCTCGACGAGCTCGCGATCCAGGATCTCGGCGGCTCGACGGAGCTCTTCGCCATCGGCAACTGGCGCGTGGTGGGCCAGGGCCTGGCGCGCGGGCTCGCGGCGCGCGGCGCGCAGCTGGTGCACAGCGCTCCCGCGGTCCGCGTGTCCGACTGGAGCGATCTCTGGATCGCCGTGCACGCGGGCATGTGGCTCGGGAAGGCGCGGCCCGGCGACGTGATCGAGATCGTCTCCCACGATCGCGCGTTCGACGCCGTCGGCGACGCGGCGACCCGGCTCGGCGTCACCTTCCGGCGGATCACGTACCGGAGCACGGGCGGAGCGCCGGTGCGCGATGCCGCGGTCAGCGAGACCGGCGGCGACGCTCGCTCGCGACGCGGCGGTCGTGGCCGGCGTCGCGGCCCACCGCCCCCCGCGCCACGCAACAACCCGCCCGCGCCCGCTCCGCGCCCGATCGCCGCCCGCCCGCCGGCGGGGAGCGGCAACGCCGCCGACGCTCCATCGCGGGATGGTGAGCCCCATTCGGCATCGCAGGAACAGATCCTGGCACTGGTGTCGCGGCTCACCTCGGCCGACCCGCACGCCGGCGTCAACCTCGATCGCCTGGCGGTCGCCCTCAAGGGCGCCGGCTTCGAGCGTCCGCCTGGATCGCCGCGGCTGGTGACGCGGCTGCGGCGCATGAAGGATCTGGAAGTGCTGCCGAGCGGACGTGTGCGTCTCGCGAGCGCAAGCGCAGGCGGGGGCTCTCATCCCGTCGAAGCTGCAAGCTCGGGCGAGGCGCCCGTCGCCGAGGACAACTTGGCCCCGGACGTGCAACCGGATGCTCAAGCGGCGCCAGGGAGCCCCGCCGGCAATGGACCCGCGAGGCGCTCCCGCCGCCGTGGCGGTCGCGGTCGGCGTCGCGGTCCGCCGCGCGATCCCGCCGCCCCGCCCGCGCCCGAACCCGAGCCGTCGGAGCCCAGCTGACCCACCCGTGCCATGACGACGATTCAGTGGATCGGACTGGGAATCGGCGCGTTCATCGTGCTGGTGCGTTTCCCGGGCATCGTGTGGCCGGACGCGTACAAGCGCACGGCCCTCGGTTTTCTCGAACGTCAGCCGCACCTGGTGCGTGCGCTCGGCGTGGTGCTGTGGTTGGTCGCCGCATCGATCCTGGTGCTGGTGGCGCGCACGCTCAGCATCCTGCAGATGGTGATGCTCGTGGTCGCGGTGCTGTTCGCGGTCGTGGGCGTGGTGATCGTGCTCTTCCCGGACGCCTATCGGCGCTTCGCGCAGCGCACGGTCGAGATCCTGCCGCCGGTCGGCCTGCGCATCGCCTGTGCCGTGGCCACCGCACTGGGCCTCTGGATCGTTTATCTGAGCCTGTCGGTACGCTGACCCACCTGGACCGGTGACGTCGGTCCGCGCCCGACATGGGCACGGATGTTGCCTCTTTCTTCGATGCTGGTGCTCCACTTGCTCGAAGGGAGGGACCGATGGAACCCATGGAGAAGCCCCGCGACTGGCCGCGGCTGCGCAGGCAAATCCGCGCGGCCTGGCCGAAGGTCAGCGATGACGATCTCGACCAGGCCGGCGGAGATTTACGGGTCGTCGCGAGCTTGATCGAGGAGCGATACGGACGCGAGCTCAGCTCGACGCCGCCGTCACAGGCATCCTTCGATCTGATCCGGGTGCTCATCACCGCGCAAGCGGTCCCCATCGCCGACGGGTTCGGTGTCCGAAAACAATAGGGGCCGTTGTTACAACGCACCGCATTTCTTTCCATCTCCGGCACGAAATCACGCGAAAAAAGCGCTGCAGCGACGAAGCTCGCTGGCATGATCGTTGAAGCTCTCGAGTACCGCCGTCGCGAGACGGCAGAGGAGAGCCATCATGAGACGATTCGTCATTGCTTTGCTGGTGCTGTCGGCCGGACCGTGGGGTTGCAGCTCGCTCCCGGGTTACGGCAACGGTCAGAAGGAAGTCGGTGGCACAGTGGTCGGCGCCGGCACCGGCGCGCTCATCGGCTCGCAGATCGGAGGCGGCAAAGGGAAGCTCGCGGCCGTCGCGATCGGCACGCTCGCCGGCGCGTTGATCGGCCAGCAAGTGGGAAAGAGCCTCGACAGCGCCGATCAGAGCTCGATGCAGCAGACCGCGCAACGCTCGCTCGAAAGCTCGCGCACCAACGAGCCCGTCGAGTGGAAGAACCCGGACAACGGCAACAGCGGCAGCATCACGCCCACGCGCACGTTCACCAACGACCAGGGACAGTCGTGCCGCGAGTACACGCAGCAGGTGACGATCGGCGGCGAGCCCCAGGAAGCGCACGGCACGGCGTGCCGCCAGACGGACGGAACCTGGATGATCGTGAAATGACGCCTGGAGAACGGGTTTCGACGCCGATTGTAGAAATTGCCGCCTGAACGCAGCGGTCCGCGATCCCATTCGCCACCCGACACGCGGCACGGCCGTTGCTCTAGGTTCTTCACGACGACGGCCTTCTCGGTTTCCTGCCCTCCCGTCCGTGTTCGCGCCTGGACGACGGATCGCCGTCCAGGGGCGACGTTCATACGAGAAGGTGGCGAGCGAGCGCGGCCACGACGCAGCACCGGACGCGACGCTTCGCAGGGGTGCGGTGCTTGCACCGATTCGACAGCCAGAGAGCCGAGCGCCGCCATGCCGTCGAATCGCCACTTCCACACCCTCGCCGGAGTGTTCCACGAAGGTGTGGTGCTGCTCAGCCGCTCCGGTCGCGTGGACTTCGCGAGCACGCGCGCTCGCGAGCTGCTCGAGGTGTCCGACGACGACGCGCTCGCGGCTCACTGGCCCGAGATCGCCGCGCAGTACCAGTGCGCCCTCGATACGCCCGGAGCGGCCACGCCGTCCGGTGTCGAGGCGAGCGTCACCTCGGCACAGGGGCGTCCGCTCAAGCTCAGGATCTTCGCGCTTTCCGAGGAGGACTGCGAAGGCGTGCTGGTGATCGTCGAGGATCCCTGGACGCTGGCGGCGCTCGAGCGCGACCTGCGCGACGCCAACCGCCACCGGGCGCTGGCCGAGCTCTATCGCGCCGAGGCGCACGAGGTGCGCGTCACGCTCAACGCCATCCATCTGAGCCTGGAGGTGCTGGCCGCGCGGCTCGAGCGGCGCGCGGGCGACGCCAGCGACTCGCTGCAGGCCGAGCGGCACCAGGCGCAGATGGCCCGCCAGGAAGCGGAGCGGCTCACGCGCGCGATGGAGCTGTTGCTCGCGCAGTCGCGAGCGGAGGACGGGAGCTCGACCGTCTTCGACGCGGTGCGGGTGACGATCGACACGGTGGCGTTGCTCGGACCGCAAGCGGCGCGCGCGTCGGTGAACCTCGAGCTCGAGGCTCCCACCACCCCGGTGCACGTGTACGGCCGTCCCGACGCCATCCAGCAGGCGCTGGTCAACGTGATCGTGAACGGAATCGAGGCGATGGCGCCGAGGGGCGGAGATCTCGCGGTGCGCGTCCGGCGCGCCGGCGACGAGCTGTGCGTCGAGATCACCGACCAGGGAAGCGGGATCGATCCCCGCGACCTGCCGCACGTCTTCGACCGGCATTTCACGCGCAAGGCGAGCGGCAACGGCATCGGGCTCTACGTCACGCGGCTCGAGCTCGCGGCGCACGGCGGGCGGATCGAGATCGCCCGTTCATCGGCGGACGGCACCACCTTCGTGCTGTGCTTGCCCGTCGTACCGCCCCCGGCCTGAGGAGGTCTCATGCCGACCGCACTGGTCCTCGATGACGACGTCACCTCTCGCGAGTCCATGGCGGAGTGGATCGAAGGACAGGGATTCCGCGCCTGCGCGGCCGGCGACCTGGCGCAGGCGCGCGAGGTGCTCAAGGCCGAGAGCGTCGATCTGGCGCTGCTCGATCTGGAGCTGCCCGACGGCAACGGACTGGCGCTGCTCGCCGACCTCGAGAGTCAGCGCGCGGTCGACGTGATCTTCGTCACCGGTTTCTCGAGCGTCGACTCGGCGGTGGAAGCGTTCCGGAGCGGCGCCGTCGACTACCTGAAGAAGCCGGTCGACCTGAAACGCCTCCACAGTCTGGTGGAGCGGACCCGGCGCGCCACCGATCTGCGCGCGGAGATCGGCACGCTGCGCCAGGAGCTGCGGGAGCTGGGCCGCTTCGGCAAGCTCATCGGACGTTCGGAGTCGATGCAGCGGGTCTACGACCTGATCGAGCGCGTGGCGCCGTCCGACGCCACGGTGCTCATCACCGGCGAGACCGGCACCGGCAAGGAAATCGTGGCGCAGACGCTGCACGCACTCAGCAAGCGAGCGCGCGCCGCTTTCGTGCCCATCAACTGCGGCGCGGTCGCGCCGACGCTCATCGAGTCGGAGCTCTTCGGCCACGAGCGCGGCAGCTTCACCGGCGCCGACCGGGCCCACAAGGGCGTCTTCGAGCGCGCCCACGGCGGCACGCTGTTCCTCGACGAGATCACCGAGATGCCGATCGAGCTGCAAGTGAAGCTGCTGCGGGCGCTCGAGACCAGCAGCATCCGCCGCGTCGGCGGCGACAGCGAGATCGAGGTGGACGTGCGGGTGATCGCCGCCACCAACCGCGATCCGCGGAAGGCCGTGAGCGACGGCAAGCTGCGCGAGGACCTGCTCTACCGGCTGCTGATCTTCCCGATCGGGCTGCCGCCGCTACGCGAGCGCCGCGACGACATCGCGCTCCTGGCGCAGCATTTCGCGAACGAGCTCAACGCGAAGAACGAGAGCTCGAAACGCATCGCACCGGCGGCATTCGAGCGGCTGGTGGCCCACGGCTGGCCGGGCAACGTGCGCCAGCTGCGGCACGTGGTCGAGCGCGCGTACATCCTCGCCACCAACGAGATCGGCCCCGCCTGCATCGAGCTCGGCGATGCGCCGCCGACGACGACGGAGCCGGGCACCGTGAAGGCGGGCTCGACCATCGCCGAGATGGAGAAGGAGCTGATCCTGGCCACGCTCGAGCTGACCGGCCGCGACAAGAAGCGCGCCGCCGAGATCCTCGGCATCAGCCTCAAGACGCTCTACAACCGGCTCAACGTCTACAACGCGAAGTGACCGACGCGTGGCTCGATGCTGTGGAGGGACGCGGTCCCTCGCGTCCGCAGCGATCGAAGGGGATGTGACGTCGCGGCTGCGAGGGACCGCAGCCCTCCAATCCCTCGACCGCTTACAGGTCCTTCGACCACAAGAGCAGCATCGAGTGGCCCGGGGTTCCGCCACGCACCAGGCCGGTGTCGTAGTCGTACTCCACGTAGAGGCTCGAGTCCCACGGGAAGCCGGTGGTCACGGCAGTGGTGAACACCTGACCGTTCCGGTCGCGGTAGTGGACGGCGTCGGTGGCCTCGCCTCCCTCGTCGAGCGAGGCGATCTCGCCGTGGAAGAACGTGCCGCGCAGGTGCAGGTAGAGGAAGAACAAGAGCTCCACTCGATACTCCACCGACGCCATCGCGTAATTCTGGGCGATGAGCTGGTCGAAGAGAGCGCCCGGGTACGATTCGCGCGACAGGTCGGACGACTCCTTGGGAAGCGGTCCGCCGCCGAGCCGGAAAGCCGAGTACCGGTCGAGCGAGCGCTCGGGCGCCCAGGCCCCGTTGAGCTGCAGCTCGAGGCGATGGCGCTCCGAGAGATAGGGCACGCCACCGGCGACGATCGCATAGCCCGAGCTCTTCCAGTAACGCGGCTCGGTGTCCTGCTCGAACGGATCGCGCTCGCCGGCGCCGGGCGCGAAGCTCCGCCACGCCTGGCGGAACGTGAGCGAGGTGTCGGCGCCGAGCGCCACGCCGTTGTGCGGCAGCTCGAGCAGGTTGCGCTGGATCGTGTCGAGCCTGAGACGCAGCCACGGCCCGTGCTCGATCGTGTCGGCGGGAACCGAGAGATCGGGCGCGGTGTCGCCGGTGCGCGAAAAATAGAGGTGACCGACGCGGTAGAGAAGCTGCAGCCGCAGGTCGTTGTCCACGTTGAACGGCTTGAGCGGCAGCACGAATCCGGGGCCGAGCAGGAGCGAATCTCCGCCCCACACCAGCTTCGTGTCGTCGAGCTGCACGTCGTCGAGGATCTCCTTGTCGCCGAACACGCGCCGGTGATCCATCTCGAGGCGCGCGACCAGCTCGAGCGGCTGCGCGATGCGTTGCGCGTACTCCACGTCGTTGACCAGCCCGCTGACCTCGGCGCGGATCCGGTGATCGGGCTCGAGCCCGCGATAGTAGAAGGTCGCCATCGGCACCGCCGTCGTGCCGCCGATGCTCGAGATCCAGAAGGCGCCGCCCAGCGCCACGGCCATCGTGCTGCTGCGGTCGCGCGCTTCGACGTCGACCTCGCGGCCGAGGAGGTCGGTCTGATAGGGCTTCCCCGCCATTGGCGTCTCGTGGGGGCCGTCGACCGGTTCGGTGCCCGCCGCCAACTCGGGCATCACCAAGTCCTCGCGTGGCACCTGACGGCCCTCGACGTCGCCGTCCTCGACGTCCCCTTGAGCGCGAGCCACGCCGCAGAGACTGCACGCGGTTCCCAGCCACGACACCAGGGCGATGACGGCGATTCGATGGCCGATCCGGGCGTGCACCCCTCTTCTCCGCTTTCCCGCGCAGCGCGACATGCCCCCTGCATCGCAAGGGTCGTGCCTCGAATTCGCCGGGAAAAGCGGCTACCGGACATGTCCGTTTGTAGAAAGGCCCTCGAACCAGGCGGCGAAAGCGCCTCGATACCGCAAAAGGAGAGCGGACCGAGCGGCACGGTTTCTGCGACGAAACTCCACCATCGGGATCGGAGCGTTCGTGAAAAGCATGGAAAGCATGGAGACCGCACCATCGATCCGCACGTCGCTGCGCCGCGTGTCGAGCCTCACGGCGTCGCTGGTTGGAGACCGGCTCAAGCTGGTCGAGCTGGATCTGCAGGATCTCGCGTCGAACGCGCTGCGCGGCGCGCTCTGGCTCACGCTGGCCAGCACCGCCGTGCTGCTCGCCTGGGGAATGCTGCTGGCGTTGCTGGTGGCCGCGCTCGATCAGCGGCTGCCGCTGCTCGAATCCATTGCCGTGGTCGCGGCGATCCAGCTCGTCGTGACCGGCCTCCTGGTCACCACGTCGATCCGTCGGGTGGGCTCAGTGGAAGCCGACCTGCACCGGGTCACGAGCGATCTCACCGAGCACCCGGCCAAAGCCCCGGAGCCCGGCGAATGAGCGGCACGAACGACCCGACCGATCCGGCCGGCGGCAGCGCGGAGCGCCGTGCGTTGCTGCAACGCATCGAGACCAAGGAGTCGCAGCTAGAGACCGCCGTGAGCCAGCTCGCCGACGCAGCCCAGGAGCGAATCCGCCCGGGTCACGTGGTGAGCCAGTTTCCCTACCGGGTGCTGCTCGGCGCGATGGCCGTCGGCTTGTGGCTCGGCCTCAGGCGGTGACGCGGGGCGGGCGCGCGGACCGTATCCTCGCGGCACTCCGCGCGAAGAGCTCGCGCAGGATCGCCAGATCGATCGGCTTGGAAAGAATCCGGTCGACGCCGAGGCCGAGGATCCGTGCATGCCTGAGCGGCGACATGCCGCCGGTGACGACCACCACCAGATCGGGCGCGCCCGGCCGGTGCCGCTCGAGACGCTCGACCACCGCTTCACCGTCGAGCTCGGGCAGCATCAGATCGAGGACCACCGCATCGAAGGGCTCGCGCTCGAGCCTGGCGAGCGCGCTCAGGCCGTCGCCGACCGCGACCACGCTCGCGCCATCGCTGGTCAAGAGCTCGGTGAGCGCCGACCGGGATGCTTCGTGGTCCTCGGCGATCAGCACTCGCAACGAATCGAGCGACCCGTGTCCGCCGTTACCGTTCGAGGGCGCCGCGGACGAGGTGGGCCCGGTGGAAGGCGGATCCACCCACGCCGCCGTGCACGAGGGCGGCAAGGTGACCGTGAAGGTGGCGCCCTCGCCGGGCTTGCTCTGCAGCGAAATGAATCCGCCCAGCACCTCGACCAGCCGCGCGCAGATCGCGAGGCCGAGCCCCACGCCTTCGGCCGCATCCTGCTTGGCGGTCTTGAGCTGCTGGAACTCGTCGAAGATCCGCGCCTGCTCGGACTCGGGAATGCCGACACCGGTGTCGGCAACGCGGATCGCCACGCGGTGCTCGTCGTCGATCGCGGCGCTCACCCGCACGCCGCCCTGGGCGGTGAACTTGATCGCGTTCTGCACCAGGTTGTCGACGATGCGCGCCAGCTTCACGCGATCGCTGAAGAGCCAGATGGGCGTCTCGAGCGGCTCGACCGTGAGTGTCAGCTGCTTCTGGCTCGCGAGCGCGGCCAACGCCGTGAGCTCCTCGTCGAGCAGGCCTCCCAGCTCGAACTCGGTCTCCTCGACCTTGGCGATGCCGGACTCGAACTGCGCGAAATCGAGCACCGCGGTCACCAGCTGCACCAGCGCGTTGGCGCTCGACTTGAGGCGCTGGGTGAGCCGCGGCAGCACCTCCGCGGCGGAGTCCTCGGCGGCGGCTCCCTGCACCAGCTCGGCGAGCAGCCCGATGGCGTTGGCCGGTGTCCGGATGTCGTGGGAGAGTGCCGCGAGGAAGCGGGTCTTGCGGACGCTGGCACTCTCCGCCTCGCGCCGGCGCGCGTCGACCTCGCGCTCCAGGCGCTTGAGCTCGGAGACGTCGGCGAACGCGGCCACCGAGCCCTGGGTCGAGCCGTCGGGGCCGAGCACCGGCGCGCTGCTCACCTGCAGCGCGAGCCGGCGCCGGCCCGGGAAGAGCAGCTCGGTCAGCTCGCCGTCCACCGCTTCGCCGCGTAGCGCGCGGCCCAGCGGGGAATCGAGCGGGGACGCGGATCTCGAATCCTGACGGACACGCCGCAGGATGCGCGCGCCGGCGGGAGCAGCCAGCGACACGTTCTCGCCGCTCGCCACGCCCAGGAGCGCCGACCCGGCCGGATTGAGGCGCACGACCTCGGCCCGCGGATCGTCGGACACCGCGAGCCCGATCGGTGCCGCCTGGAGCGCCGCCTCGAAACGCCGCCGCTCGCGGTCGATCGCTTCCGCCAGCCGGGCGCGCTGCAGGGTGTTCGAGGCCTGCACCGCGAGCGATTCGAGCACCGACACGTCGAGCGACGAGGCCTCGTGGGTGTCCGGGTAATGCACCTCGATGACGCCCTTCGCCACACCGGCCGCCACGATCGGAGCTCCCAGCACCGCCCCGTACGTCTCGCCGTTCGCGGGCTGGACCAGCACCAGATCGGGCCGCGTTTCGAGGTTCTCGACCGAGCCCGTCTTCCCCGCCGCGATCACCAGCGCGGCGAACGATCCGGGATGAGGCAGCGTGGCGGCGGCCGGCGCCCCGGGCTCGAAGCCCGCGTGCGCCAGCACCTGGAACGTGGAACCACGGTGCTCGAGGATCACGCACGCGCTGCTCTCGAGCATCAGGTTCGCGGCGCGAGCGATCTGCGCCAGCGCTTCGTCGCGATTGGTCTCGAAGCCGAGCGAGCGGGAGAGCTCGAGCAGCCGCTCGAGCAGGCTCTCGCGGGTGGTGAGGTCGGCGTTGATCCGGCGCAGCTCGTCGCTCTGGCGCGCCGACCGCTCGGCCTGGGCCCGTTCTTCCTGGCTGTGCCGCAGCAGCTCCGCCTCGTGCAGGCGCAGGGCGCCGGTCAGCTTCTCGAGCTCGACGCCGCGCGCTTCCGTTTCGCGCTGTCGCCTGAGCCACAGGTGCGCGAGCGCCGCCACGAGCCCGATCTGCAGGGTCGAGATCCAGCCGACGGACGGAGGCTCGTGAGCCTCCGTGAGCCCGCCCGACCAGCGCGCCGCCAGATCGGCCGCGGCGACGAGGGCGGCCGCGCCCCACACCGCGCGCTCGTCGCGCGACAGCGCCGCGAGCATCACCGGGATCGCGAGCAGCAGCGCGAAGGTGCGGTGCGCCACGAAGAGGCCGGTGAGCAGCAATGCCGCCAAGAGCCCGCCCACGATCAGCGCTGGCAGGGTCGATCGCGCCGAGCGCGCCGGCGAAGCAGCACGCACGGTGGTCCCGGCGTTCTCGTGCGGAGGCGTCGTCGTGCTCAATTTCGACTCGCCGCTCGAAGGCCATCGGACCAGGCGACGGTACCACCTGGCCCTCGCGCCTCCGGATGCTGATTCCGCGGCCGATGGCGACCGTAATCAGCGGGCTCAGGGAGTCAATCGGGGAATCCCGGAGACTAGGGGTCGTCGCTCGTGGCGCCCGTCGTGGGCTCGCCCTGGACGCCGGTCGGAGGCTTTCTCAGGCGGTCCCTCGCTCGCGCGGCGAGGTCCTCGTAGCGGCGGCGCAGCCGGTCGATCTCGACGTCCTCGAGCTCCTCGATGTCGAGCAGCGCGTCGTCGGCGTCGACGATCGCCCGGATCAGCTCGTCGAGCTTGATCTGGACCGCATGGCTGTCGCGGTTCTGGGTGTTCTGGATCAAGAACACCATCAGGAACGTGACGATGGTGGTGCCGGTGTTGATGACCAGCTGCCAGACCTCGCTGAACCCGAACATCGGTCCGGTCGCGGCCCAGACCCGACCACCGCCACCGCGAGGCCGAATGCAGTGGGGCGGCCGGCGGCGTTCGAGGTCGCCGCGGCGAAGCGGTGGAAGGAAAGCGGGGGATGCCGCGACAGGAAAGAGGCCGCCTCGTCGCGAGAGGCCGTGCGACTGCGCGCACTCGCCCCCCGCGGCGGGCGGGGGTTTTTGCTCGAATTTCGGTCAGCGCTCGGGTCAGGCACGCCGATCCTCCCTTTCCATCCGAGCAAGGAGGGTGCCGCACCGCGGTGTTCATTTCGCTTACGAGCTCGCTTCCGACCGCGTAAAAGCTACAAACGTGTAGAAGCGTCGTTTCCCAGCCATGCGCGGGAAACGGCGCGCGAAAACGCCGCGCGCGCGTTCGCGCGCTGGATTTCTGCGGATCCGAGGGTGCCGGGAGCGCCGGCGAGCGGGGGCGCCGCCCTTGCAATGCCGTAGCAACGACTCATCCGCGCTCATCCGCTCCGGATGTCGCCGGCTCACTGGAGAAAGAACATGCAAGCGAAACGATCCTCGATCCTGCTTTCCGCGGCCGCCGGTCTGGCGATGCTCGCCTTGACCGCCGGTCCCGTACGCGCCGAGCCGAGCGCCTGCGGCCCCGACTCGGAGCGCCTCTGCAGCAACGTCAAGGAAGGCGGTGGTGCCCGCATCCAGTGCCTCTTCGAGCACCAGGCACAGCTCTCGCCGGCCTGTCGCGAACAGGTCGAGCACATGCAGGCGCACGCGCAGGAAGTCTCGAACGCCTGCTCCGACGATGCCGCGCGGCTCTGCAAGGGTGTGGAGGCCGGCAAGGGTCGCGTCGTCCAGTGCCTGGCGGAGCACGAAGCGCAGCTGACTCCCGATTGCCGCGCCGACGTCTCCCAGGCGAAGGGCAAGGTCGAAGGCGCGAAGGAGAACGCGAAGGTGAAGATGGAGGACAAGAAGGAAGACTTCGAGCAGGCCTGTGCGCCGGACATCTCCCGTGATTGCTCGGGCGTCGAGCCGGGACACGGGAACCTGGTGCACTGCCTCCACCAGCACGAGGCCACGCTGAGCCCGTCATGCCGCGCGGTGCTCAAGTAACGCGCAACTCGGATTCGACCCTTGGTTTCGCCCCTGGCCCGCCGGCGGTGCTTTCGACCGCCGGCGGGCTTTCGAGCTTTTCGGGGGGCTTTTCAGGCCCCCCGCCCCATTCACGCGAGCAGTCGGTTCGGGGAGGACGCAAGTGGCAGCGTCCCCCGAACCGACTGACAAGAGAATTCGCCCTCCAATGCTGCTCGAGGGCTGGAGCGCGGGATTCAGGCGCTCTTCGCCATCCTCGCCTCGGCGTGGGACGGCGCGGACGCCAGCGCCGCGAGCTGCCGCGCGGCGAGCTTCCAGTCGACCAGCCGATCGACGAAGAGCTCGGCGTACTTCTTCCGCTCGTTCCGGTGATCGAGATAGTAGGCGTGCTCCCACACGTCACACGCGAGCAACGGGCGCGACCCCGAGAGGATCGGGTTGTCGGCGTCCTTCATCCCCTCGATCGCCACGGTGCCCGGCTTCTCCGGATGAGCGACGAGCCACACCCAGCCCGAGCCGAAGAGGTCCTCCGCCGTCTTCACGAACTGCTCGCGAAACTCGGCGAACGAGCCGAACGCCGCGTCGAGCGCCGCGCGCAGCCCGGCGTCCGACGGCACGCCGCCGCCGCCCGGCGTCATCGACGCCCAGTAGAGATCGTGGTTGAGCACCTGCGCGGCGTTGTGAAACACCGTGACCTGCGCCGCGTCCTTCGACGAGCGCATCACGATCTCCTCCAGGTCGAGCGCCGCCATCGGCGAGGACTCGAGCGCCTTGGCGAGCTTCTCCATGTAGCCCGCATGGTGCTTGGTGTAGTGGGTTTCGAGCGTCGCGCTCGAGAGATGCGGCTCGAGCGCTCCGAAGCCGTAGGGAAGTGGTTTCAGCTGAAATCTCATGGCGAATCTCCGGAACGGCTCTCGTCGAGAGCCGGGTTGAGTGTGGATGCACGCGCGCGCAGCTGCGTGAGCGCGCCGTGCACGAAGCGCAGCTTCTCGACCGCGCCCGGCGACAGCACGAATGGATACGCATCCGGCTGTCCCAGACCTCGGTTGAGGCTGTTGAGGACGTAGGTGAGCGGGTACCAGCTCTCGATCAGCGTCTCGAAGCGCGAGCCCGGCGCCACGCGCCGTGGATCGAGGCTCAGGTCCGGCTCGTCGAGGCGCGCCGGCTCGAGCGCCAGCCCGCAGGCCGCGGCCGTTTCCAGCACGTCGGTCATGTGGAGGTAGTGGGCCCAGGTCTCGGCCCAGTCCTCCCACGGGTGGCAACTCGCGTAAGCGCTGAGATGGCGCTCACTCCAGTCGGCTGGCGGACCTTCCTGGTAATGACGCGCGAGGCTCGCGGCATAGTCCTGGCGCTCGTCGCCGAACGCGGCGCGGAACGAGTCGGTCCACGCGGCGTCGTTGCTCAGCCACTCCCAGTAGTAGTGGCCGGTCTCGTGGCGCAGATGGCCGAGCACCGTGCGGTACGGCTCGCCGAGCTCGGCGCGCCGGTGCTCCCGCTCGTCGCCGTCGGCCTCCGCGACGTCGATGGTGATCACGCCACCCACGTGGCCGGTGTGAACGCGCTGGCCTTCGGGAAGCGCCGAGCTGGCGAGAAAATCGAACGCCAGACCAGGCGCCTCCGGCCCGCCGCGCGGGTCGAATGGCAAGCCGAGCCGCATCAAGCTGTAGAGCAGCCGCCGCTTCGCGATCTCCAGCCGGAACCAGCGTTGCTTGTTTCCGGGCACGCCGAGATCCGGCAGGGTGCGTGTGAGCTGGCACGAGACGCACAGTGCGTCCGCGGGCTGGCCCGCGTCGACCAGCCAGTTGCAGACGCCGTGCTGCCGGTAGTTCGCGCACGGCCGCACGTTCGCGTTCTCGCCGTCGGCGTCGAACGACTCGAGCTTCGCCGTCCCCGGCCGGTAACCGAGCGCCGCCTCGCAGCGCAGGCACTTCGAGTTTTCGAAGAACACCAGCTGATCGCAGCGGTCGCAGTGGAAGGTCTTCATGTCCGGATCATGATCGGGCCGCCGCCGAAATGCGCGTGGGCCCGCGCATCGGTTGCGCGGGCCCACGCGCCCAACGAAGCAAGCGAGGAAGGTGCTCAGGTCCGGTGGGTCGAGGTCTGCGGGCGATCGCGATCGCCACGGTCGTCGCGCTGCGACTCGTCCTGACGGCGGACGTCGGGGTTCCCGCCCTGTCCCGGCTGACGGTTGCCGCCCTGCTCGTTCCGCTGCTGCTCCTGCGGCTGCTCGCGCTGCGGGTTCTGCTGCTGGGCGCCCTTGTTCTTGTCCTTGTCCTTGTTCGTGTCCACGGTGATCTCCTTGGTTCGCCTACGGCGAATGAGAGAAAAACTGCGGTTTCACTTCCTGCGCCCACGACTTCGCACGGCGCATGCCATTCGCGAAGCGCCGTACCCGCCCGATGAGCGAACAAAAATCGCCCAGATTCCGGGCGATTCGCACTGCGCCGCCAACGGCGGCGCTGGCTCACTGCCGGATCGTGCAAACCGGATTCTCCAAAGGGGAAACGCGAGGGAAGAAAGGGCGAACGCCCGATCCATCGGAAACCGCTCGCGATCGGGCGCGCCGAGACCTGCCGAGGCTCCCCGAGTCGTTGGCACGGGAGTTGCCGATGAGCCTTCGTGAACCGCGCGGATCCGACTCCGGATCCGCAGATCCGCAAGGAGGCTCACTGTGGCTCACATCGAGAGACAGATCGAGGTTGAGGTTCCGGTCACCGTCGTCTACGACCAGTGGACCCACTTCGAGGAGTTCCCGTACTTCATGGCTGGCGTCCGCCATGTCGAAGGCAACGGAGCCGACGGAGGGAAGGTGCTCCGCTGGATCGTCGACGCCGGCAGCCACAGCCTCGAGTGGGAGGCGGTGCTCGGCGATCGGCAGCCGTGCCGGCTCATCAGCTGGCGAAACGCGCAAGGCGCCCAGACCACCAGCGAGGTGCGCTTCGAGCGGCTCGAGTCGAACCGCACCCGCGTCTCGCTGCGCGCGGTCTACGACCAGGGACGGCTCGCGGCCTTCGAGGACGAGACCTTGAGCTGCGCCGCCGATCGGATCGAGGGGGACTTGCTGCGGTTCAAGCACTTCATCGAAGCGCGCCACGCGTCGGACGATGGGCATCCGTCGGAACCGACGAAGTAACTGGATCGATCGCCAGGCCGGAAAGCGGTCCGGGACTCCGTCCCTCGCGTCCGCAGCCATTCGACTGGCCGACCGGATCACGATGCGCCGCTGCGGCCGCGAGGACCGCGGCCTCCAAACCGCGCACGACGATCTCGATCCGCGACCCCTGGCGAGCACGGGTCACGCCGGGCCCGATTGTAGAAACCACGCCGCGGCTCGGATCGTTGGCGGCCCGGCGACGAGCTGAAACGTTTCGATCGTGAGCAATTCCAGCGTTGTTTCTGACTGGCACGACCGTTGCGTTTGAGGCCACTCGGAATGCCAGTTCATGAAGTCATTTCGCCTCATGAAACCGATTTGGAGGCTCACGTGATGCGTTTGATTCGTCATACCCATTCGAAATCCTCGATTCTCACGACCCTGATCGCCGTGACCGCCGCGGTGGGCGCGTTTTCCGCCTCATCCTGGGTCCGCGCCGCCGATTCGATCACCCACGACGCCGCGGGGGCCGTTCACAAGGCCGAGACCAAGGTGGAGTCGATGGCGTTCGACGCGATCGACAAACGCAGCCTCACCATCGACTTCGCCAAGGGCTCGAGCTCGATCAGCGACGGCGACGCCCGCAGCCTGACCGCGCTCATCAAGAGCTTCGATCCCGGCATGGTGGGGGGCGGCGTGACCGTCGCCGCCTGGTCGGACAAGGCCCTGCCCGTGAACGACGAGGCGAAGCTCACCGACGGCGATTCGGCGCTCGCCAAGGCCCGGCTCGACAAGGTCGAGGCGCTGCTCAAGAGCGACGGCGTCGCGAGCCACGTCGAGACCTACAACATGGCGAACCAGGCCAATGCGCTGTCGCAGTTCTTCGGCGGCGACGACGCCAAGGTGAAGCAAGCCTTCAAGACGGCCGAGGCCGACACGCCGCGTCTCGCCGAAACCGCCCACTACCTGCGCGACAAGGGCGGCCCGATGAAGGCCGTCATCGTGTTCCACGCGCCGCAGGTGCACTGAACCGAGCGAACCAGGGATCCAACGGAGCCCGTCATGAAGAACCTTCACGCATCCACCGTCTCGGCGCTGGCGATCGGAATCGGGGCCGCGCTCGCGGCCGCGCCCGCCGCTCACGCGGGCAAGCTCACCGAGGAAGCGTTCCAGTGCGACAAGGATCACGTGCTCAAGATCGAAGGTGTCAACGGTCAGGAGTACACGCTCGATCCGAACAAGGAATCCACCGCGATCACGATCAGCAGCGAGCGTGTGGCCTGGTATTGCGGGCCCACCCAGCAAGGATGGACCGCGCCGGCCGAGACCGAGTGGATCGTGGTGAAGCGCGGCGATGCCGGTGACGGCGTCGTCCAGTACTTCAACGGCAAGTAACCGAAAAACCAACCAGCTCGAATGACACGCGGGAGAGAGCCATGAGCGGTGAAGTCGACAAGATCACGGGACGAGTGAAGGAAGCCGTGGGCGTACTGACCGACGACGACAAGCTGCGTCGCGACGGCAAGCTAGACCAGACCGCCGGCGAGGTGAAGGACGCCGCCGGAAAGCTGGTCGACGAGATCAAGAAGAAGCTCGACAAGCCGAGCTGACGCGCGCAGTCGGTCCCCGAAAGGCCGCGCCCAAGGGGCGCGGCGAGTCATGCGAGCCGACTCAGGGGTGTGGGCCCCGACAACGAACAAATCGCACTCTTTTCGCGGCGGGGGCTGGAACAGACCCCCGAGGAACAACGGAGGTCCCAATGCTCCACTGGTCGTTGTGGTTTCTGATCATCGCCATCATCGCGGGGGTGCTCGGCTTCGGCGGAATCGCCGGCACGGCCGCGGGAATTGCCAGGGTGCTCTTCTTCGTGTTCCTGGTGGTATTCATCGTCGGCCTGATCACCGGGCGACGTTCGCCCCCGGTGTGACGACTCCGAGCGCCGCCGCATCCAGCGTCACCAGATCTCCGATGCGCTCGATCGTCACGTCGGCCGGCGGATGGCTCGCCAGCACCTCGGGATCCAGCGCGTAGTGCCCCTGGCGCGGGAAGACCGTGGTGACGCGCGGTCCCCACGCCTTCTTGATTGCGGAGAGCAACCGCAGCTTGTCGTCGATCATCACGTAGTGCGCCGCCGGGAAGCGCGCCTCCACATCCTCGAGCTCCTGCTCCTTGTGGACGTAGATCAGCACCCGGCCGTCGACCGCCTCGAGAATTCCCGAGCGCTCGACCTTGCGCGGCTGAAACACCACGTCGCCGTCGGAGAGAATCACCGTCGTGCCCCACTGCTTCACGTGCTCGACCGCGTCGAGCGCATTGGGATAGAGCCGGTTCGCGAACGGGTAGTCGAGGAGATAGCGCGACACCGTCAGCAAGTGCGGATCGCGCGGATACTCGATCCGGTAGCGCTGCAAGGCTCCCAGGTAATCCGCGTACCCGAGCTCGACCCGGATGTCCTCGAAGAGCGCCCAGTAGCGCCGCTGCCGCTCGACCCCGACCTCGCGCGTCAGATGGCGGCGCAGATCGTCGGTCACCCGATCGTTGTCGAGCAGCGTGTTGTCGACGTCGAAGAGGAAGACCACGGACTGCGCTGGCGTCGGCGTCTCGGCGGGCATTCGGCCTCCGTGCGGGCCGCGCGCAAGGGCGGCGGTCCGGCTTGGCGCCCAGACTAGCGCGATTCGTGCGGGGATCCGGCGCGAAACGGGCTCGATTTGGGCCCAATCCGCGGTGATTGGTCGCACTGTGTCAGCTGCTTGTAACCGGCATTTGTCAGCTGGTTGTAACTTATGGTGATGGCTAAATGTAAACCACGCGAGCCGGTCGGCCCAGGCGGCGAGCGGCCCACCGCATCGGCGCGCGATCGCCGAGGCCGCCAGTAACCTGGCCTACGCTCGTGGCGCGCGAGCGCGACGACTTGGACGACCCGTGACCGACCCCTGCCCCTTCTGCACCCCCGACGCCGCGCGCGGCGTCTTCACCGAACCGCTCGTCTACGCCCTCTGGGACGGCTACCCGGTCTCGCCCGGCCACGCGCTCGTCATCTCGACGCGCCACGTCGCCACCTGGTTCGACGCGAGCGACGACGAGCATCAAGCGATCGACATTGCGCTCGCCACGGCGCGCGACGTGATCCTCCGCCGCTTCCGCGACAACCCACCCCACGGCTGGAACATCGGCATCAACGCCGGCGCTTCCGCCGGCCAGCGACGTGCCCACGCCCGATGCCCAAGAAACCGACATCGACTACGCACTCATCTCGCGCAGCAAGTCCGCAAGGCCTGCTTGTCTAACCGCCGCTCTGCGAGCGCGATCATCGCATCGTGGAGCCGACCTGCGGGATCCGCGCCGGTGATCCCCTTCACGTCGAGGAAAACCAGCGCCGCCATCGTGTAGATGTCCGCGTGCAGGAGCTCGCCGTCGAACGTGGCTCGCGGCATCGCCACCGCTGCATCGAGCGCGCGCGAATCGCGCAGGCCGGAACCGCCTCCGTAGCGCGCGAGCTGCGTTTCGTGCAGCAGCAGGACGTCGTCGATCGTGAAGAAATCGGGCTCGCCGGCCACGTGGCCAGCTTGCGCAACGTCTCGTCGTGAGCATCCATCACGCGCTTGGCCGATGCAGCAACCCGCCGCCGGCGCTCACGCACCGGCTCGATGATCAGCCGTTGCCCATCCGTGGTCATCTCGAGATCGGTGTCCCGATCGATCGCGAGCAGCTCG